>DRFQ01000001.1 GCA_011050465.1 Candidatus Nealsonbacteria bacterium
CCTGACCGGTAGTACTGACAGGAGGGCCAATAACACCTGCTCCACCACAGCCATTGGTAGATTTAGTCAAAGAAGTTGTAGCAGTCTCAGTTCCATCTCCGTTACGGTATTTAACATACCAAGCATATGAAGTGCCGCAAGAAAGCCCTGTACCTTGCCAGGAATTAGTTTGAATCCAGCCTGAATTTGGAGAGTCACCGGAACGATAGAAGTAGTACCCGGAAGAACCAACAGTAGCATTGGTAAAAGAATCAACAGATAAAGATATGGTTGAGAGTGTAGCTGTGCCTGAAAAATTAGTTGGCGTTGGAGCTAGAGTATAGGCAGAGGAGGTTGAAGAATAGGATGATCCATTATCAGTTGTATCTTTAACTTTAACCCTGTAAGTGTATTGGGTATTGGCTGTTAAACCAGCGTCAATGAAACTGGTTGAAGCTTGGTAAGCACTTGAGGAAGAAGCTCCAGAGTTACCTGAAGTTTCTTGGAAGAAATATGGGGTGGAGTGCAGTCCAGCACCTGAGTCTATGGCTGTATCAGCTGTAACTGTTAACTGGGTAGTAGAGCCTGCTGTGACTGAAGATATGGAAACATTGGTTGGTGCTGTGGTGTCTACCTTAAAAGCAATACTACCTGAATTGGCAGTTGCATATGAGCTTTCAGCTGCATCATCATCAATACCTTTAACTCTCCAGTAGTATGAACCATCAGATAAGGTTTGGTCTTCTTCACCTGTAGTATAGCTTCCAGATCCTTCAGCTTGTCCAATAGTAAATGTTCTGGCAGTGCTTTCTGTTGCAAAACCAGAAACATAGTCTACTACTACAGAACCAAAGTCAGCACTGTCATCTACTTGTATCTGGAACTTAACCTGGTCATTGGTATCTGGGTCTGGAGTGGTAAATGTTAAGCTTGGGGTATTATCTGTCCCCCAGCTTCCATCAACATAGGCTGTTGGTCCTAATGGAGTTGGGGTAGTTGGTAAACGGTTAACAGTAAATGTGCCAGACGTTGATGATGAACAAGCATTGTCATCATCACAGACAAAGACATAGTAGTCATTGGATCCAGCATCTCCATCTTGAGCTTCATAGGTAAGATCTATTGGGTCATCTGTTACAAAGCTTGCTGAATCTGCCCAGGAGCCTCCATCACAGGTTTGAGTTGTAATGGCATCGGTCTTGCAGATATGTGCTTTAACCAGGTCCCCGGAGTCTGTGTCATTCCAGTCAGTAGAGAAAGTGGTATTACTGCCTGAGTTAACCGGATCTGGAGTATCGGAAACCGAAGAGATTGTTGGGGTTGCGTTTGTTGAATCATAGGTAATATAGATGGAGTATTTATTGTTGTTGTGTAATGAGTAACTTGGGTTTTCCGGTGTGGCGTAGTTGTTGGTTTGATCATAGTGGCCTTGACTAGCGTCTCCTGAATTATAGTAAAAATCCTGACCCCATGCGCTCTGACCGGTTATCCACATAATAATGTAGGTTGTGCTCCCAGTAAGGGAAGGTGTACCTGCTAATATACTGGTACGCCAGCCAGGAGTAGTGCTGCAAGTGACAGCGTTACCGACACCGTTTGCTATAATTAGCAAATCGGCTACGTTAGCAGTGTGAAGAACCATTACCCCTTTGGCGGGAGAAGACTGAACGCTAGATGCCACATAAAAAGTAATCGAAGTGCCAGTATCAACATCGCTTGGGGAGGTAAATAAAGAACCAAACAGCTCGCCGCCATTTATATTCGCGGAGGATCCTCCAATCGTCGTATAACCGAAAGTCGGATCGACAATTACAGGATAGGTCGCAGCATTCAACCATCCTTGGTCAACAGTGATTGTTAGCTCTTCTGACATCTCGTCAATGTCAAGATCAGCCCATATTTGAGCCCCTAAATTATCTATCACCATTGGTCTGTAAATATGGAATGCTATGCCTGTTTTATATTTATCGGCTTCCTCTTGTGAGGCGTATATCGGTTGTTTCGTATCGTGATAAACTGCATAGGAACCAACCACATTCTCTGGTCGCATTTTTCGTTTTGTTTCTAATAAAGTTATAGGCAGACTTGCTAAATAATTTTGCCAATCTTCTAATGATACTTCATCTGGTTTCTCCATCTGTCTTCTTTCGTTATACGTATTTAATTGTCTTTGTGCTTCTTCATCAGAAATCTCCGGCTGATAATAAAACTTTAATCCCTGCGTTTCTATATCAAGAACTATCTTATTTGCCAGTGGTTTCTTTTTAAGGATAACCTCGAATTCAAACCCTCCCTCGTCCATCTGTTCCGTTGGCTCTAGTGAATATAGGTGAACTTCCACATCCTTACCTTTCCATTTCAGTTTTTTGTTTTCCTGTTTGGGTTTTACTTTTTTATCAAAATTCGCATATTTAACTTTAATAAACGTTTCGTCTCCCCATTTTTTTAGTTTAACTTCTGGCGTATCAACTTCTGGTATCTCCACCTCTGACCACTGGCCAAAGGTTATCTTGTAAAGTCCCTGTTTTTTTGTGACATTTGGTAAATTTTCAAAGCTTCTATTTGGCGGGATAGGCTGTATTCCTGCTGCCTCTTGGATTTTTAAAAAGAAAAAGCCAGAGGTAATAAGGACCGCTGACAGAATTAAAATCACGATTTTACATAAAATCCCCTGCCTAGTTTTTGGTATTTTTACACTTTTAATTTTTATCTCCATAATTTCCTTTCTGTTTTTCTATTATATCGAAAAAAAGGGAAATATCAATTAAAATTAAAAAAGAGTCGTCTTCAACTAAAAGAACTCTTTTCATACATTTTTATATCATAATTATTTTAATTCTTCTTCGATTTTCAACAACCTATTATATTTTGCCATTCTTTCTTTTTTGGTAGGGGCGCCTGATTTTATAAAATCGGCACCGCTTCCCACTGCCAAATCAGCAATAAAGCTGTCTGGAGTATCACCTCCGCGATGCGAAATAACAGTTTTCCAATTGAATTTTTTTGCCAAGTTGATGGCTGATATTGTTTCTGTTACTGTCCCTATTTGATTGGGTTTTATAATAACTGCATTGACACATTGCTCTTGTTCGGCCTTTTTGAATCTCTCTTGATTAGTTACTGTTAGGTCGTCGCCGATAACCAAAAGTTGGTTTTTGATATTCGACATAAACATTTTCCATCCCTCCCAATCATCTTCGGCAAACGGATCTTCAATTGCTAAAATTGGATACTTCTGATAAAGCTTCACATAGAATCTTGATAACTCTTCTCTGTTTAAGGTTTTTCCTTCAAAAGAATATTTCTCATTTCGAAAAAAAGAAGAAGAAGCAACATCAAGAACAAATTTTACCTTGTTCTCGTGTCCAGTCTCTGATATGGCTTCAGTAATCAGGTCTAAGGCTTCTTCAGTTTTCTTTAAGGGCGGAATAAAGGCTCCTTCTATTCCTGTCTTTGTTCCTAATTCACCGTAATTTTTCTCTAATATTCGCCGGAGAGTATGGTGAATTTTTGTAACGACACGAAACTTGTCGCCAAATGAACCGGCCCGAGTAACGATCATAAATTCTTGAATATCTAAGGCACCGCTTCCGTGAAGTCCGCCCTCTATGCATAAAATAAAAGGGCTGGGTAAGGCTGGCTCTCTGCGGCTGAGTTCTGAAATCCATTTCCATAATGGTCTTTCTTCAGCTCCCGCTCTACAAATAGCTATTGAGACAGCTAAGATGGCATTCGCCCCAAGCTTGGATTTGTTTTCTGTTCCGTCCATTTCAATCATCAGCCTGTCTATTTCTTCTTGTTTGGTTGCATCCCTATCAATAAGCTTGGGGGCAATAATTTGATTAACATTTCTGACGGCTGCCAATACCCCCTTGCCCTGGTGTCTCGTTCCTCCATCTCTCAATTCAACGGCCTCATATTTGCCCTTAGATATTCCAGAAGGCACCGAAGCTGTAAAAACTCCTGATTCAGTTGTTAGTTTAACTTCTACTGTTGGTTCTCCTTTCGAGTCTAAAATTTCCTTGGCTTTTAAGTTTTTAATTTTAGATGACATTTTTGTTCTTTCTTTAATCTAAGTTTTCCAGGCTTTCTTCTAAGCCGGTTCGTCACTTTTCCTGAAGATAACTATAGGCAGAAAGTGCGGCCTTAGCTCCTTCTCCGCAAGCTATGATAATCTGTTTGTATTTCACATCAGTAACGTCACCAGCGGCAAAAAGACCAGGAGTTTTAGTGGCACAAGTCTTGTGATCAATTTTGAGCTCGCCCCGCTCATTAAAGTCGACTACATCTTTCACAAAAGCAGTGGCTGGAAGTGAGCCAATTTCAACAAAAATACCATTAACTTTAAGTTCTTTTGGCTGTTTTGAAACTTTATCTTCATAAACCAAACTTTCAACAAAATTATTACCCTTAATTTCTTTGACTATAGCGTTAGTAATTACCGAAATTTTACCAGAGGTTCTTGCTCTTTCTTGGATAACTTCATCAGCTTTTACATGAGGAGCAAATTCCAGGATATAAATTTTTGGCGAATATTTTTCCAAGTCCAAAGCAGCTTCAAATCCAGAGTTACCGCCCCCTACAATTGCTACTATTTTATCTTGAAAAAGGGGGGCATCACAAGTTGAACAATAAGAAACTCCTTTTCCCATAAATTGATCTTCGCCGGGAACTTTAAGGGGCCTTGGATTCCGGCCGGAAGTAATAATTACTGTCTTGGCCTGAAAATTATCTTTTTTTAAGGTTGAGACTTCAAATACTGCTCCTTCTTTTTTGATTTTTTTTACTTCTTCATTGCTTTTAATCTCGGTATCAAATTGCTTAATATGACTTTTAAAACTTTCTATTAACTCTATTCCAGAGATTGAATCAGCTCCGGGCCAATTTTCGACAGAAGAAGTTTTGCCCACCTGGCCGACAAAGTCTTTAGTAAGCATAAGGGTTTTAATTTTTTTTCTGGCAGCATAAATTCCAGCTGTAATACCTGCCGGACCACCGCCTATTATAATTAAATCGTAGATATTTGGCATGTGATTTAAATTTAAAAATTATAAATTCTTATTACTTGCCCCGCATAATCCGAGCGAAGAGATGATCTGTGCGGGGTTCAATGTGTGGCGCACGTAATACAGGGATCGTAAGCCCTGATTAGCATGGCGATTTTTTGTTTTTTTTGTTCTTTATTTAGTTTTTTCCAGTCTTTTAAATTTTCGAAATCTTCCAAGTCTTTTTCGAGGTTAGCCAAATTTTGAACAGTAGGAGTAATGATATTTAAATCAGATACTGTGCCATCTTCAGCCACTTGGACGTCATAAAAAAGCAGCCCCCGGGGAGCTTCCATGGCAACTATTCCTCTGCCGTCTTTCACTTGAAATTCCGGCTTCTCTTCTTTAATCCCTGCCTCTAAAATATTATCTATTAATTTTATTGCCTCTTCTAAAAAATGAACTATCTCTATTGCTTGAGCTAAAATATTGTAAAATGGGTTGAAATAGTGATTCTGAATTTTAGACTCTAAGAAAATCTTTTTAGCTAAAGAGTTTAAATACTGATTGTTGTTTTTTATTCTGGGCAGAGCTCCCACCATGTAACTGTTTCTATAGGATGTTCTCTTAACAACGCTTTCCGAAATTTGAATCTCTTTTATTTTTCCAAGAAAATCTTTCGTATTTAACCCTTCTATCTTGCCATTATGGACGGCGTATTCTTTATTGTCTGCCAAACAAATATAATCTGTTTTCCTTTCAAATTCGGGATAATCTAATTTCAGAAAAAATTGAGCTAATCTTTTAACCTCGGGAAGAAGCTTTAAGCAAGCAGCTTTTAAATTCTCCAAATCTTTTCTTTTTGGTAATTTTCGAAAACCGCCAACAGTTGGAGTTAAAGGATGAACGGCTCTGCCACCGATAATTTCTGTTATTTTATTGCCAATATCTCTTAATTTTATTGAATAAGAGGCCTCCACCGGGCATTTTTTAATAAGTTCGAGGCCGCTTTCTAATCCCAAAAAATCTGGACAAGAAAAAAAGAAAAGATGAAGACTATGACTGGTCATTATCTGGCCTGTCATCATTAATTTTCGCAAAAGAAGAGTCTGTTCAGAAATCTTCACATTCAGGGCAGACTCTATTGCCTTTAGGCTCGTTAAATAATGGACTGTCGGACAAATACCGCAAATTCTGGAAGCTATTTCCGGCAACTCTTCAATCTTCCTGTTTATAAGGATCCCTTCGATAAGCCTTGCTCCTTCTTCAACTTCTATCCTTGCCTTTTGGATTTCTCCTTTGACAATGTCAGCCAAAAAACTGGCGTGACCTTCGATTTTAGCAATATAATCAATTTTTATTTTCTCGTTATCGTGCATTTTATTTTATAAAATATTCTTTCCCTCCAAACCTTTCTAAAATAGATAAGGCTTCTTTTTCGTTAAAATTTTCTCTTAGTCTTATTTTTAAAATATCTAAACCAATTTTCTCTTTCAATGGTCCTCGACAGCCATCGCAAAAGAAACCCGACTGAGGACAAGGAGCTGCACAGCCAGCTAAGGTCACAGGGCCGAAGCAAATTTTCCCTTTATTTAAAAGACAACCATTATTTTTTAAGGGACATTCGAAACAAACCGGCCTCTTGGGAATTGTAGGGGTCTTCCCTTCAATATACTCCTCCATTATTCTTATGAACTCTTCTTTATTTATCGGGCAACCCGGAATTTCAAAGTCAACTTTAACATGCTCTTTCAGCGCTCGCACATCAGGGTTATCTATGCCTTGCGGCTTTTTATAGACATAGTCAATGATTTTTTTCTTGTCAGAATAATTTTTAATTTTTGCTATTCCTCCCAAGCAAGCGCAGGCCCCTAAGGCTACTAAAATCTTTGATTTTCTTCTAGTTTCCTTCAATCTTCTAAAATCCCTTTTCGTAATTGGGCAACCTTCAACAATAGCTATATCATATTCTGGAGGCTCTGGTGAATCTTCGAAAAGTTTAAAATCAGCTAATTCTATTTTCGAAAGAAGGTTTAGAAATCTATCTCCCAGATTAAATATCTCAATTATACAGCCCTCACAATCAGTCAGTGCCAAGATGGCTACCTTTAGTTTTTTTTTCATTACTTTTATTATATAAGATCTTTAAGGAAAATAAAAAACCCACAAAGAGATTTCAAGAAATAGCATTAAGAACAGTTAAAGTTTCTTGAGTATATTTTTGAAGATTTGTTAAGTCCTTTTTAGTTAAAATCTGGACTGCCAGGTTCCAGTGGAAAGAGATATATTGTCCTAATTTAGGCTGTGGTAATAAATTCCTATTCCAAATAATATATTTTTCTTTTATTTTTCCCAGCCGATATTTTTTACCAATCTTTAGGGGTTTGAATTTAACTTTGATCTTACTTTGCGAGAGATTGATTGCTATTACTTTTCCCCAGCCCACTCGGCAAAGGTCAAGTAATTTACCCCGAAGCTTTACCCTGCCAGTTATAGAACCAATTCTCAAAACATGAAAACTGTGATGTGGTTTAGACCCTACTGGAATCTTTTTCGCCTGTTTTGCCGCTATTTTTTTTGGTAAAAGGCCGGACCGCGAAAATTCTTTAACCACCATCTCTTTTAAAGCTTTGGTCGGAACTTTCTCTAGAAAGTTATTACCGATCCAATATGATTTTACTACTCTTTCATCAAAAGGATCTTTAATTCTATTGCATCTCGCAATTAATTTATAGTAAGAATAAGCTCCTTCAAATCCTTTGAAAATTTCTCTGATTTTTTTCTCCGCAATCTTTTGACCAGAAAGATATCTAAGTAAATATTGAGTAGCGGACCTCTCTTGAGGCCCGCAAAAACCAAGCAGATGAGGCTTTATTCCGTAAATAGCGGCTATTTTAAGCCCTCCTAAATTTTCCTGCTTAAAATTTGGGAGGGTAAATCCTAGCATAAACTAACAAACTTTTTGCATCGTTAATCATCTCTAAAATCTTTTTTATCCCGAGAATAAAGGCTATTCCTAAAATAATTAAGAATCCAGCTAAAACATCCTGAACAATTATTCCTTTCCCGAACGCAAAAGAAAGTAAGGTTGTTATTGGCGCACCAAAAAGTAAAATAACCGTAGCCTGATGAACGGGAATATATTTCAAACCGCTATACCAGGTCATTACATAACCAAAGAGAATGGTGGCGGTAATAAGAACCCAGCTAACTTGAGTGAAAGTCAGAGTGGTTATCAAAGATACTTGACCAGTGCCTAATAAAAATAAAGAAATAAAGAAAGCTCCGAAAAACATTCTTGCCCAGGCAACGGTTCTTCCTGGGAGTTCTTTTAAAACATATTTAGAAATTGTATTTTCAATTGCCCAAAAAAAGGTTGCCAGGAAAATAAGAAAGTATCCTGAATCTAATGAAAATGAAAAGGATAGTTTGTTTAGTAAAAGTAAATTACCTAAAATTAAGAAAAATCCTCCTAAAAGAAATCTTTTATCTATTTTCTCTTTTAAGAACAAAATCGCCAAAAAAGCTACATAGATAAACATTGTTTTGTGGATAAAAGAGCCTGAGACAGCAGAGGTCATGGAAAGCCCTTTAAAAAATAGTAAAAACGGGATACTACCTCCGATTAATCCGATAGAAATCAATAAAAGCCATTGTTTTTTGGTTAAATTTCTTAAGACGCGCCAATCTTTCAATGCAAAAAGCAGTCCCATCAATAAAATAGCGACGATTAGATTCTTTGACCAAGTAAAAATATAGGGATTAATAACGCTGACGCCAAATTTACTAAGAAAAATGGCGAAACCAGAAATTATAGCGGTTGAAAAAACTAAAAGATAACCTTTGTTCATGGTCTATTTCTTTGTTAAGTTTATGATTTCCTTTGCTGATTTTTTATCAATTTTTCTAACAACAAAATTGTTCTGCAAAATTACGTAATCTCCCACTTTTGTCTTAATTAAAGAACCGCTGGCCGATTTTTCTTGACCAGCTTCCTTAATAATAATCTTTTTATTTTTAATAGCAGTTATTTTAACGGGTATTGCCAAGCACATTTTTTTCGATTCACGAAAACTGTTCTCGTTAAATTAATTGTGGCTATATTTTTGATAAAACCTCGGGAATGGCTTCGATTACATCGGTGGCCGTCAATGATTCGCCTAATTTTTTAGCAGCTCTTTCACCGGCCAAACCATTAATATGGGCTGCCCCGCATCCTGCCTCAAAGGCATTGACTCCTCTGGCTAAAATGGCTCCTGCTATTCCAGCCAATGTGTCACCAGTTCCTCCCACGGTCATAAAAGAACTGCCGGTTTTATTTTGAGCTACTTCTTTGCCGTCTGAAATTATATCTGTTCCTCCTTTGAGTAAAATTGTCGTCTGCAATCTTTGAGCCTCTTCTTGGACAACTTTTTCTTTGTCTTTATCTGAAAGATGATGAACTTCTTTGTTGGTTAAAACAAAAAATTCATGAGAATGAGGGGTTATTAAAAAATTTTTACCAGAAATTACTCCTGGCCGTTTGCCGATAGCATGAATGGCATCGGCATCAATAACACAAGGGGTAAAATTCTGAGATAGAAATTCTAAAATTGCCTCTTGGGTTTTTTCCGATCTACCCATTCCCCCTCCAATTACTACTGCTGTCTTCCCACGAGAAACAGCTTCAGCTGATTCAATCATTCCCAATAAAATCGCTACATGTTCTTTGGTCAGCCAATCTCCTTTTAAAGGATATGCTGCCAAATTTGGGGAGAAGGAAGCAATAATGTCAGCCGCTCTTTTGGGGGCAATAACTCTAACCATATCTACTCCTGCTTTAAAAGCAGCCAAAGCTACTAAGGCCGGTGCGCCCGAATAGAACTCCGATCCCCCAATGACCGTTAACAGCCCATAGTCGTATTTTTTTCCCGTCGGTGGTCGTTTGGGATAAATTTTTTTTAATATTTCCCTAGTAATTTCTTGCATATAAGCTCGACACTAATACACCGATGGAACACCAATGTCACTAATCATTATTCGTATCATTGGTGCTTAATTAACCTGCGGGGAGTCTCGCTCTTTCTAAAGAAAGAGCGATCCAGCGTAAATTGGTGTCGGGTTATATTATTTCTTTTAAATATTTCTTTAATTCGGGGCCAAATTCAGGATGTTTTAAAGAGAGGTAAAGGTGAGATTTTAACCAACCAAGCTTGTTTCCACACTCTAACCACTCTCCTTCGATCTCGTAGCCATAAATTATTTTACCATCTTTTATCATTTTAGCCAAAGCCTGACTGAGATGAATTTCTTTGTTCTTGGCGGAGGAAATTTTTTTAAGGTAATCGAACACTTCGGGGGTAATAATATACCTACCGACAATTGCCAGATTTGAAGGGGCGGTTCCTTCCGGGGGTTTTTCAACAATTTCCTTTATTTTATAAATGCGATTGGCAATTTTTTCTACCCCGACTACTCCATAAAAAGGCAGTCTTTCTGGCGGCACTTTCTTAAGGGCTAAAATTGGAGCTTGGGAAGTTTTAAAGGCTTGTTTTAATTGAGAAAGACAGGGTATTTTAGAATCGATTATATCATCGCTAAAGAAAATGGCTGCGGGTTCTTTGTTGATCATATTTTTTGCCAATAAAATAGCTTGCCCATCGCCTAATGGTTCTTTTTGAATGACGAAAGAAAAAGAAATTTTTTTTGCAAGTTCTTGAATTTTTTTCAGCTCCTCTAAAAGATCTTCTCTTTTTCTTTCTTTTAAGATTTTTTCTAATTTCGGAGTTCTTTTGAAATATTCTGAAATTTCCTTTTTGCTTGAAGGAATAACAAAAATAATTTTTTCAATCCCGGCAGTTAAAGCTTCCTCGATAAGACAATGAACCATCGGTTTATCCACCAAAGGTAAAAATTCTTTACTTACGACCTTCGACAAAGGAAGGAATCTTGTTCCCAGTCCGGCAAGAGGAAAAATGGCTTTTTTTATTTCTTTTGATTCGGCCATATATTCTATGTTATCACAAAAGCATTATCTATATCAAAAACAAAAAACCCCGACTTTCCGGAGTGCTTGTTAATCTTTATCTTAACTTTAGCGATTTTTTTCGCAGAAAAGCCGGTGCGTCCCATTCGTTTTCCCGACTCACTATCTCTTTCTCCATCTTCTTTAACTCTTCTTTTAGATCTAAGGCTGTTTTGCTGACTTTAATATTAATTCTTTTCTCTCCATCTTTCCTGCCCCCCAAGCTAAACAGCCTCTTTCTGAGAGATTTCTCCTTTATTTCTTTCTTTATAGAATTCGATCGGGTTTCTTTTTTCCCTTTTGTTTTGATTTCCTTGACTCCTTCGGCCTCTTTCTTGACTTTCGTTTTCTTTTCACAGCCTACAGCTAATAAAGTAATTTTGATTTTGTTTTGATAGTTATCTTTTTGAGAAAGTCCGAAAATAATTTTGGCCTTAGGGTTAAAGCTTGAAATAACTTTGCTTATTCTTTCTACTTCATTAATGGTTAAATTTTTGGAGCCTATAATATTAAATAAAATTCTTTCGGCTCCCTGAATCCCATATTCATAAAGCGGGCTCTGAAGAATTTTTTTCACTCCTTCTTCGGCCCGATTGTCTCCCTGAACTTCGACTGTAGCTAAATAGGCCAATCTACCCCTTCCCTCTAAAACAGCTTTTACGTCGGCAAAATCAATATTAATTAAGCCTGACAAATAAATCATTTCAATTAAACCTTCAAGGTTTTCAGCTAAAATCTTATTTATAACTGATAACGCTTCTTTAAGAGGAGTTTTCTGGTCAATTATTTGAAAAATTTTATTATTGGGAATAATTGAAAAAGCGTTTAGATTTGGCTTCAGTTTTTCTAAAGAGGCCTCAGCGATTTCTTTTCTCTTTTTTCCTTCAAAATCAAAGGGTAAAGTGAAAATACCCAAGGTAAGATTTTTTGAATCTCTAGCTGCTTTAGCAAAAACTGGCAAAGCCCCTGATCCTGCTCCGCCCCCCAAGGTAGCTACCAAGATTGAAAGATCTTCTCCTTGGAATACCTTCTTGATCCTTTCTTTCTCATCTAAGGCGGCTGTTTCTCCTAATTGAGGATTCATTCCTGTTCCCAGGCCTTGGGTTAGTTTTTGTCCGAATTGAAAGCGTTTTGCTGTTTTAGCCGACGATCTCAAGGATTGTAAATCAGTATTGGCCACTAAAAATTTTACCCTCTTTAACTTAGGGGCAATCGCTGAGACAATTGAGCTTCCTCCTCCGCCAATCCCAACCACTTTTATCCTAATTCCTCGAAATTGAAACGAAGAAATGATCTTTTTTTCAATTTCCTTTTTTTGTTTTTTCCTAGCTATTCCTCCCTTCTTAACAACCCTTCTTTGTCTCGCCTTCTTCTTTGTCCGTCTCTTCGACGGACGTGCCGAAGTAGCCTCATCGGCTACTCGCCGAAAGTGGCGAAAGGCACGTTTTCGAGATTTTTTTGGCATTAGTTTAATATAAAATTTAGCAAACGTGTTGTCAACTTATTAAGTTGGCTAAAAATTGGATGCCGAAAAGATAATAAACTCCGAGTAATAAAAGAACAACTGCTCCAATTAAAGTAGCCCAGGTAACAAATCTGCCAGAAGCTAACCAAATGGTCGAGGTAAAAACAGCTATCAGAAAGATAATAAATTCATCAAGCATATAGAAAAAAATAAAGATAGCAATATATATCAAAGATTGAAATGTGGGGAGCTGGGATTGGGTTAAAATACCAACAAAAGCCAGAGGAACAACGGCTGAACAAGGAAACTCTACAACGGTAATTATAAAAGCAAATAGAAAGATACTGCCTACTATGAGAAAGAAATTTCCGGGCTTTTTGAGAAGCTCTTTCATCTTTAAAGAAATTTTTGAAACTATCCCTTTTCCGTCATCTATCTCGCAGGTCGGCCCTTGTTTTCTAAACTTAAAAAATTGCCTTAAAAGATAAATCCCTCCCCCTATACCCAAAAGGCCTATTAGGGTCTCCATTATCCTTAAATAGGGGCTCAAAAGAGAAAAAAGCTTATACCAAAATAATATTAAAATTCCGTAAATCATAGCCGTAGTTAAAATATATGTTCCGCCAAAAATCAACATTTTTATTCTTGATTTCAAGACTAAAACCAAGCCTAAAATTAAAATTAAAGCTCCTAACGAACAAACATTAAAACCATCTAAAGCTCCCAGGACTACAGCTAAAGCTAAAAGAGAAAATTTTGAGATATCAATTTCTCCGAAAAAGGGGAGAGAAATTTTTTTATCTGGCCCTCCAGATTCGTTTGGTTGTAAAGAATCTTCAATGAACTCTAAAATATAATTTTCTATATCTCGACCAATTTTTTCGCTGAAACCTGTAAAATATCGTCCTTCAATGAAAGTTATAGGTACCACCCCCTGGCTCTCTGGGGGAACCTCATAGTTTTGATAAAATTCTTTTAACAGATCAACGTTTTCTTGATTGGAAATAACAAACTTCTTAACTTCAATTTCGGAATATTTCTTTTCTAATTCTTCTAAAAATATTTTCTCTTGAGCACAATAGGGGCAGGTGGTGCTATAAAAAAAATTCACCTCTTTTGAGGGACTATTTTGGGCAAGAGTAAAATTCGCCAAACTTCCGAAAACAATAATCGGCAATAAAAAAATGGAAAACTTTTTAAACATAGTTTTTATAGTTATCAAACCGGTCGCTCAGCGCCCTGTAACTATTCCTCAATTAAAAGATAACTTAAATTTTCCCTTTTGACAATATTGTAGCCCTAAAACAAAAAGGCCTCGATTCCTTACGGAACGAGGCTTTAAATCTGACTCTGTTGTTTCCAACATCGAGGATCTTCTCCGAGAAAGTCCCCGTTTGCCAAAGCAGCCCCCCCCCCTACAACCGCCACAAGCAAATTTGTATTGGTATTCGCCACACTTCAACAATCTCAGGACAATTAGCTCTCGGTCAAAAAATGGTTGACGGTCGAAAATTGAATTTTATTGTTTTGATTGATCTTATAGTTTTGACTTGTATCTTTTCATTGAAAGGGAATTCAGAATAACACTTATCGAAGAAAAGGCCATGGCAGCTGCGGCAATAACCGGATTTAAAAGAAAACCGAAGAAAGGATACAAAATTCCAGCAGCTATTGGAATACCGACCGTATTGTAAAAAAAGGCCCAAAATAAATTTTGCCTGATTTTTCTGACGGTATAAGAGCTCAAATCAATGGAGGTAACAACATCTCTTAAATCATCTTTGATTAAAACGATATTGCCAGTTTCCATGGCTACATCAGTTCCAGAACCTAAAGCTATACCAATATCTGCTTGAGCTAAAGCCGGCGCATCATTAATACCATCGCCCACAAAAGCAACGACTTTCTGCGCTTTTTGCAATTCTTTAACCTTTTCGGCCTTATCTTGAGGCAAAACCTGGGCCATCACTCTGTCTTCTTTGATGCCTAATTGTTTAGCAATGGCTTGTGCTGTTCTTTTATTGTCTCCTGTAATTAACCAAACTTCTTTTTTCATTTTTTGAAGCTTTTCCACGGCTTCTTTGGAAAATTCTTTTAAGGTATCGGCTAAAGCTAAAAAGCCAGCGATTTTTTGATCAATGGCTAAAATTATTACTGTTTTTCCTTTATTTTCCAGCTCTTCCAATTTTTTCTCAGTCTCTGGATTAATTTCTATTCCCTTGTCTGATATAAACATCCTATTGCCAACAAAAATCATCTTATCTTGGTATTGACATTCTATTCCTTTTCCAGCAACTGTCTGATAGTTTTTACCTTCCTCAATCTTTAATCCTTCTTTCTCGGCCTTTTTAATTATGGCTTTACCAAGAGGATGTTCTGATCCTCTTTCGGCAATAGCAGTTAATCTTAAAATTTCATTTTGGCTAATCTCGAAATGCACGATATCTGTAACTTCCGGCTCTCCTTTCGTCAAAGTACCTGTTTTGTCAAAAATTACCGCCTGGAGTTTATGAGCAGTTTCCAAGGCTGCTCCACCTTTTATTAAAATGCCTTTTTCGGCCCCAAGCCCTGTTCCAACCATAATAGCTGTCGGCGTGGCTATGCCCAAAGCACAGGGGCAGGCAATAATTAAAACAGCGACGAAAATTATTAAGGCGAATAAAAATGGCTGGCCAGCTATGAAATACCAAAATCCAAATGACAAAACGGCGATAACAATAACTACCGGTACAAAATAAGAAGCTATCTTATCGGCCAATCTTTGAATCGGAGCTTTTGACGTTAGGGCTTCTTCAACAATTTTAATAATTTGAGCTAAAAGAGTGTCTTTGCCAACCTTGGTTGCCTGGAATTTTAAAAGCCCGGATAAATTCATTGTCGCCCCGATAATCTCCTCGCCCACTTTTTTGCCAACCGGCATTGATTCACCGGTGATAACTTTCTCATCAACCGAGGAATAACCTTCTATAATAATCCCGTCAACAGGAATTTTCTCTCCCGGCCTAACCACCACCATATCACCAACTTCAACATCTTTTATTGGTATCTCTACTTCTCTTCCTTCTTTAATTACCATGGCAACTTTTGGTTGCAAGCCAATTAGTTTTTTAATGGCGGCTGAAGTCTTACCCATGGTAAGTGCTTCTAGTAACTTGCCTAAAATAATTAAGGCGATAATAATGGTGGCAGTATCAAAATAGACAGCTTTTCCTAAAGTTGGAAAGAAAGCCACGGCAGTACTATAGAAATAGGCAGCTGAAGTCCCGACGACAATCAAAGTATTCATATCGCTTGTTTTATTTTTAAGAGCAATCCAAAAACCTTGATAGAATTGCCAGCCGACCCAAAACTGAATAGGAGTCGCTAATATCAGCAAAACAACGAAATTCTGCAAAATTCCCGGAACCCAAGGGAACCATTCGGGAAAGCTGCCTAAAAAAATTGGGATACTTAAAATCGCTCCGAAAAGAAATTTTATTTTCAACATTCTAATTCGCTTTTCCTGGGCAATTTTTTCTTTATCTTCCTCAACTTCTTCCCAATCTTTAGACTTATATCCTGCTCCTTTAATTTTTTCTTTAATAGCCGCCTGGTTTGTTAATTTTTGATCAAATGAAATTATTGCTTTCTCTAACCCAAAATCTAACCTCACATCATCAATGCCTTCAATTGATTTCACTGCCTTCTCAACAATTTGAGCGCAATGAGGGTTGTCCATTCCTGTGACTTTTAAAACCAGAACTTGCTTTCCTTTAGCTATTTCTTCTTTTTCAGGAATAATTAAATCGTATCCTAATTGTTGGACTTCTTTTTTAACTTTCGGCAAGCTAACTGTTTTTTCGTCAAATTCTAAGCTCATTTGAGCCAAAGGGAAATTAACCTGACAGGATTTGACGCCGGAAATTTTTGACAAGCTTTCCTCAATCTTCCTAACGCAGGATGCGCAATGCATGCCATGAATTTTTAAAATTTCTTTTTTCATAATAGTTATTTTAAGTTTATTTTTTAATTGTAATATTTTTGGGGATTATCTTCAAATTTCTTAAAACATTACTTACCTTCTAGAAACATCATAGGCCAGGCCCATGGAAATAATAATGTGGCCCAAAAGGACAACCGAATAAGGATAGCTTATTGCCTCAAAACCTAAAACGAATAATGCATACCAATGAACTAAAATATACCCTAAAATCAACAGCCAGCCAAAAACAGCCCTTTCGCCTTTATAAATATAGCCGCTGCCCCAGATTAAAAAATTCAAGAGGACGGACAAAAATAAATTGTTACGAGCAATGGAAATCATAATATAAAGTTTACCCTAAATAATTTTTCTGACCTTTACACCCACACCATAACGAGGACAGAGCACCGAAGGTGTCAAGATTGACAAAGTCAGTCCTCATTAATGGTATGGTGGTTTAGATGCTGAGCATTTTTTATCAGAGTAAACACAGACAATACAGCATTCTTTACTTTCTTTTGGAACAGAAATGATTTTCTGACATTTTTCGCATTTGTGAAATACCAAGCAACCTGTTTGAGGAACTTCGACTTCTTGCACAAAGCCGCAAAAAGGACATTTTAAATTGGCTATTTCTTTTTTAGTCATTACTCTAAATCCCATTCAAAGACTCTTAAGAAAGAGTCTTGAATAATAAGTTTTAGTTTCTTTGCCTGAATATCTAATTTTGAAAAGACAAGGACGCCTGCCAGATGGTGACCTCCGGACGGTGAACCCTGCCAGTCAGTAGCTTGATAGTTATTCCCTAAATCATCCTCTAATATTGAGATCTCGGTTAGGTCAAAACCTAAAGAGCCGGAATGGGTATCGATTTTTACTTCAAACTTCACGGGAGTATTAAAGCTAAAATCTAAAGGAGTTACCTTGAACAAAATTTCGCCTTGGTTATCTGTTTTGTTTAGTAAGCTTATTGCCTCGGTCAATTTTGGTTCACTACCGATTTTAGGGGTTATTGTTTCGGTTGTTGAAATATTTGCTGAAACATCTACTTTTACCTGATCATTTATTAGGAAAAAAACTGCTAAAAGCAAAACGAGGGATGATCCAATAGCTATCTTTTTAATTTGATTCATATTATAGATTAATACTCTTCTTAAAAACCCTTCGGATAATTTATTTTTCTGGATAATTTCCAGCATTATTGTAATGCCGATTAGATTCGAAAGAATTCCGAGAAAGAGAAAGAATGCTTGATATTGAGTCAAAAACACGGCAGCTGCCGCCAATCCCATCAAGGGTAAGACATCAACTAAATGATGCAAGCAACAGGCAACCATTGAGCCGGTTGAAATACCGCCTGAGGCAGTTACAGCGGCAGTGGGATTAGCCATTTGTCTTAAACGAAATGATGCTCTGATATAAAAATAAAGACCGACCTGCAAGCCAAAACCAGCTACCAAAGGTAAAATCCAATACCACATCTGGCTAAACTGTTCTATGGCGTGGGAAAAAGAATTAGCTGCGGAAAGGATGCTAAAATAGACAACCAGCAAAAACAGACTAGCTGCAAACCCTATAGTGATAAATCTTTTATTGGTTAGGCTTGAAGACATAATTTAAATAATCCAGGTTAAAATAATAAGTAAAGTGTAAAGACTAACTCCCAATAAAAAATATTCTGGCCTTCCTTTAGCTTCTCTAGGAATAAGGTCCATAATGACAATATAGAAGAAAGCTCCGACAATAAAAGCTAAAAGAATATGATACAGAAAAGTACTTTCTAAAATTATTGGAGCTGAAAGTACTCCTAAAAGAGCAGCCAAAGCTAATAATATCCTGAAAAATTTCTGTTCGCGAATATGAGTGTGAACCTCGGCAAAAGAAACCCTACTAACTGCTGCATAAAATAGTATGGGTACAAAAAGCAATAAACCTTTTATAGTGCTAAATTCTAAAAAATTTATTAAGACTATTCCGATAACAAAATAATATAAAAAGAAAATAAAAAAATGAATTTCCTTAAACCTAAAAAGGAGCTCTTCGCCTTGGATGTGTTGATAAAAATATTTTTCCAGTAGATGAACCAAGCTAAATCCTAAAAGAATAAAGACAAATATCCATTGATTAATATGAGCTACGCCCTTATAAAGGTCCGGCAAGAGATACAGAAAGACATAAGCTACCGAAGCTCCAGCCACAAAAGACATGGTTTTAGCTTTTATTGTCTCTTTCTTGAAAAAGATCTTTTCATTCCAAAAATGAACCGCTCCCAAAAATAAACTAAGTAAAATGGCTATTGTTAACATCGACATAATTCTCTGGCTTCTTCTTGAAGCTTTTTAGCAATTTTCGGTTGAAGACCAGTAAAACGAACCAAGTTATTAACAGAATATTTTAATAAATTTTTTGCCAAAATAATTCGTTTTTCGGCCAGCCTTTCTTTAGTATATCTTGTGAGTGAGGGCAAGATAGTAACGGGATAAAGTCCCTTCTTTTCAATTAAATATTCCAAGCTTTCATTTCTGGGATAACGCCAGCTGATAATTTTTAAACCAACACAACGGGCATAACGCATTGCTTCGCTAGTGCACCTAGTGTTCGTAACCAGCCACGCTTGATGAAAAAAGTGCCGATGACCAGGGATTTTTTCCCAGGTCTTTTTCACATCCAAAAATCTCGCACAAATATACAAAGCTACTTTTACATCCGAACGGACACCTCTACTATTATGATATTTACACTCAATCATAAAATGCTTTTTTTCTTTCCGAGCAACAATATCAACTTCGTGATTTACACAATAGCCCCGAACTCGTCTCCCTACTTTCGTCGAGTATCCATATTCTTTTAAGATTTCAGCAATATATTTTTCAAAAGGAAAACCCGTTGGTCCTAATTCCATTATGGCTCTTTTTAGAGTATACTTGGCAGCTAATACTGGATTTTCTTTTTTAAGAGAATGGGTAATTTGATCAAGAATTTGACTAGAGTTTATGCCAGAATAAACGCTTTTTTCTACATTCTGGCAAATTTTTTCTGCTAATTTCGGTTTGACTCCTGCCCTTTTAATAGATTGGTAGAGTTTCTCCTTGTTAAATTTTTCTTTTTTACCAGAAGCCTTAATTATGTCCATACTTTTGAATCATCTTAAAGGCTTCTTCGGCTGAATCGGCCAACTGGAAAATAGACAAATCTTTTTTATTGACGGCACTTCTTTTTTGATAAACTTCCTTTTCCAACCAATCAAATAAAGGGCTCCAATATTCTTTACCCACAGCTATTACTAGAACCGGTTTTAGCAACTTTTTGGTTTGAACTAAAGTTATCATCTCAAAAAATTCATCAAGGGTGCCGAATCCTCCCGGGAAAAAGACATAAACCTGACAAGCAAAAGAAAACATTACCTTTCTGGTGAAGAAATAGTGAAAGCCAATAGGGCTTTTGACGTATTTGTTCATTCTTTGGCCTTCGGGGAGTTGAATATTTATACCGACTGATTCTCCTCCAGCTTCAAAAGCTCCTTGATTAGCAGCTTCCATTATCCCCGGTCCGCCACCAGTGATTATTACGAATTTCTCTTTAGCTAAAAGTTTTGCCAATTTTCTGGCTTCTTGATAATAATGGTCTTTGGATGAAGCACGAGTAGAACCGAAAATACCTACCGCCTTTCTAAAATCAGCAATAAACTGAAACCCGTCAACAAATTCAGCCATTATCCTGAAAATCCGCCAAGAAAAAGTTTTCCGAAAATCTTCTTTAGCCGGCGGTAAATCAGGATCGGACCAACAAGGCACTTTTTTTAATTTTGATACTTTTGATTTTTTCATAATATATTGTCTATTTTAAATTAGCTAAATCTACATATTTTTTTTCCGCATATTTAAAAATCGGACGCAGACTGATGAATTTAACGAAATAAGATAACCATGAATTAGGGAAAGTGATAGAAATTTTTTGTGCCCAAGAAAGAAAGGTATAATATTTTTTATGTCTTAATACAACCTGTCGATATTCTTTTAACCCCTCGTTTCTGGTTATTTTTCCATCTATTATTCGTTGAATAATTTTACCACATTTTTGGCCAAAATAAAGAGAAGATCTAATCCCTTCTCCGCTGAAGGGCAGGCATTGGCCGGCAGCATCGCCAACAACAAAAATATTCTCCACAGTCGGCTCCCTGAAATTATTGGTAAAATGACCTCCGTGGAGGTCTTTTGTCATTTTTAGCTCAAATTCTTTCAAAAAAGTTTCCAGGCCTTCTTTTAACCTTGTTTTACCAATATAACTCCCGATACCGAATCTTGAAAACTCACCGCAAGGAAAAATCCAGGTCACCCCTTTTGGCATCATTTGAGGATTAAGCCAAACTTCAATAGCTTTGTTTTTATAAAAAGGCGTTGTTTCTATGCCAAAGCTTTTTCCGCTCTTGGGGACAAAGTCTTTTCTAACAGAGCTTGCTAAGATTGCCTGCCAACCTGTAGCATCAATAATACATTCTGACTGGAAATTTCCTTTATCAGTTATAACTTTATCTCCTTTTAGGCCACGAACTTTAGTTGAGAGAAATTGAGTGTTGCTTTTCTCATATAAAATCTGACAAAATTTTTTATAATCAAAAGTGGCAAGAGGATAATAGAGGCGAGAAGTAATGTTTTTTGAACCGATATGTAAAATTCCAGTATCAATAACTTGTAATATAGAATCTTCGCAACCTAATTTCTTTATAATGTGATAATAAGTACAGCAAGTAGATTTTTGGCTTGCCCCAATTTCTCTTTTGCCGTCAATAAGCAAGATATTGCCCTTTAAAGTTCTAGCCACCACCAGGCCGGCAAAACTAGCTCCGGCAATAATAGCGTCGTATTTTGCCATTTTTTGTCTGTGAGTAAAGCGAACAGCTACCAAAATGAGCACTCCGCTTAAATTTTGCCGCCGCCTCTACTCAATGTCTATGAATTGAAACTGCCCCAAGAAACTCCCGCAGCCTGCATGGGCCGAATAGGCCCAACCCTTGTTGGGCGAAGCGGGCTGCCAAAGTATATCTTGCAAAATTTGGGCGAGGCATAAACAATAATTTATTAAACAAGATTTTTAAAATTAATGACAGCTTCCGCCGGAAGCTCCAGATTGCTCTTTTACCATTTTCTTGCGATATTCTTCTCGGCACTCATCAGAACAAAACTTTTTACCAAAGCCACTAGGATAATACTCTCCTTCTTTTAATTCCATTTTGCAGATCGGACACTTTTTCTTAAAGATATTGAACATATTTATTCACCTTTTAATTTTTTGATAAGGTTTTCTTTGTTTACGCCACCTGTTGAGAACAGCTCTCCGTCAATAATAATCCCCGGAGAAGACATAATGCTGTATTTTTGAACCATTTCCTGTCCTTTGGGAGTTGTTATATCAACTTCCTCTATTTCAAGGCTTGGAAAATCTAGCTTAATTTCTTCAATTGTTTTTTTAACTTTTGCGCAATTGTGACAACCTGACATTGTTAAGAATTGTAATTTTGGCATAATTCTTAATTATTAATTTATTTATTTTTGGAGTTAGGGAACTTCTCAATACTTCTATAAATTCCGAAGGCTAACACCAAATATATCGACCAACTTGCTGCTTCTAAAAAGGAGGGGTTGCCATTATAGCCAAAGAGAGCTTTTAAAATGCTTCCAAAAGTGCTTTCTTCATTTAAAATCCAATTGATATCCCAAAGATGTTCTGTAATTATAGGCAGTATTCCTGCCTCTTGAAATTCATGAATTCCATGAGCAATTAACCCGGCAGCAAAAAAGATGAGGATAATGCTGGTAATTTGAAAGAACCTTCCGATTCTTAATTTTATTGCTCCCCGGAAGAATAACCAGCTAACTATTAGAGCTGCTCCAATCCCTAATACGGGTCCTATAATATTAACTTCCTCTACCCGACTAGCTGCTCCCAAAAATATTACTGTTTCTATTCCTTCTCTTAAAACCGCGAAAAAAACGAGAGCCATCAAACCAAAGGCATGTTTCTCGCTTATTTCCTTGGACACCTGTTCCTCTAGGTGCTGAGCGACGTATTTGCCCTGCCTTATCATCCAAAGAATCATGGTGGTTAAAAGCCCGGCGGCCACCAACATAAGGGTGCCCTCAAAAATTTCTTCAGTTCTTCCGCTAAGCCCTCCAAATAATGCCGTAAATATGATCGCTCCTGCTATAGAAATAAGGATTCCAAAAATGACCCCCCACCAGACAAACTTTTTGTAGCCCAGTTGGTTTATTTTAACCAGATAGGCTAAAACAATTCCCACTACCAGAGCGGCTTCAAGGGTTTCTCTGAATGTGATAAGAAGACCCGTTATCATTTTTTATTTAGAAATCTTTATTGTTTCTTTCCGTAATGGGCGGAGTAGATTACAAAAAAAATTCCAAGCATAAAAGCAGCCATGGAATCATAAAAGAAAAATTCAGTGGCAATGCCCCAAACGGCTGTTTTTGTTAATAGACCGTACCAGCCAATCGTATAAGCGCCAAGGCCACAGATAATTGAAACCCAGGCCCAAAATTTCCAAAAAGTTTGACTCATAAAATGAATAGTGAATGATAAATTATTAAGTATCGACCTTTGTTTTTCTTAGTTTATTCCAAATGATAGGAATAAAAATCAAACTAAAGAAAATCCAGGGAATAAATTTCTGAAATGGTTGCTCAATATGTTTATGTTCGTCCATCTCCAGTTCGGCAGGTAAGCCAACAACTTCTACGGCTCTATTCCAACCCTGATGAATAAAAGTTTCTTCATACCACTGATGGCCTCCCGGCAAACCATTAATGAATATAAAAGCTCCGATAATAACCAGCGCCCAGCCCATGACTTTATCAACGGTCACTTTCTTTTTAACAATCCAGCCAGTAGCATTGATGCCCAAAATTCCCAAAATAGAAAGAGCAATTAAAGGAACGGCTCTACCTGCTCCATGAATAAAGCCTAGCCAACCGCCATAAGCCAAACTACCCGTAGAAGCGATATAAGCCAAAAGAACATAAAAGGCTGGATTAGGACAGCCCACACCGGCATTGCCCAGGAAAAATCCTAAAAAGAACGATTTAAGATAACTTCCTTTTTTTTGAATCCATTTGGGAGTGGCAGCAGAAAAGCCGGGTATTTTAAATTTTAATAGTTTGAGCTCAGACAAACCGAATGAAAATGCGGCAAGACCCGCCACAAAAAACATTATTTGGGTGGCCCGATCTAATCCAAAAAGTTTTCCTGCCCAAGCAATAACTGTTCCATAAATGGCTAAAGTAATCGATAGCCCAAGGCCAAAAAACAAAGCCATTAAAAGTCCTTTCTTATATCCCCTGCCCATTGATAAAGGAACAATGACAAAGGCCAAAGGTAAAGTACAGGGTAAAAATATCATTGAAAGCCCTGCAGCAAAAGCAAGGGTTAAACCAACGGTTTGACCAGGAGTAAAAGCTAGCCAAAAAATACCGATTAAAAAAATGCTGGTCAAAATAAAGAAAGCAACAACTAAAGGAACTCTGGTCTTTTTTTGAAATTCAGTTAAAGCTGGCTCTTTGTTCATTTACCCCGTTAGAAATTTATAGTTTTCTAATAAGTCCCGATAGACTAGATGCAGAATTTCTAACGGGGTTTATTAGAAAGTTAACAAACATCGATACAATATTTATCCTCTTCAACCATTTTTACCGCTTTGATAATTTATAAATTTCCAAAATTTCTCTCGTAGATTTTGACTCTTTGCCAGATTTAATCTGCTCAATCACGTGGGTAGACAGGTGGTTTTCTAAAATTAAATCCTCAATACTTGAGAGCGCTTGTTTTGCTGCCAATGACTGATGAAGAATATCTATACAGTATTCTTCTCTCTCAATCATTTTTTGGAGTCCTCGAATCTGACCTTCTAAAATCTTTAATCTGCGTATTGCCTTATTCTTTATGTTTTTTTTCATATATTCTCATCTTTAACCCAGTAGGTTAAACTCGGGATTTTTTAATGTATTACAATCTCTATTTTACTCTATAGAAAATGTTGGTAGAAGGGAGAAAAAGGCAGCTCAACTCTCTCTTCTTCCCTTCTTTCTATCGGGGCAGGCGGCCAAAGCCTCCTACCCCTTGGTACAGCAGCCCTCGTCACAGTTGGCTACTGGCCGGAATCCACTCATTATCCAGCATGAACATACGCCTTATGGAATAAGCGAAATGAGCTGCGCCTTCACGATACCCCCGGGGGGTATTTTTGTCAATTAGGTTATCCACAGCCATTTAATATCTTTTTTTGCCAAAAAGTCTTTGGAGGGCTAAAATATAAACTACAGTACGCAGATTTGTTTGATGCCTCTTTTTTAATTTAGAAACTTTATCTAAAATTTTAGCCATAATCTGAGTCAATTTTTTTAAAACTTTTTTTTCGCCCCAATACCAGCAACCGGGATGGCCGAGGCCTACCCACTCCAGATGATGACCAAATTATCAGAATAAATCCTAAAAAATTTTAATATAAAATTTCAGGAAAAATTTTTACCCCCCACCACTTTTCGAAGAAAAGTCTCTTAGATAAAAAGTGGCGGGGGAAAGGTCGGGTAAAAAATAAGTTCTAATGACAAAATAATATTATGACACGACTCGTTGAACACGCGGAAAAATCGCCAGTCCAAGTTGACACTACCGGTGAACCAATTTTTGTCTGCCGCTGTGGCTTAACCCGGAATGAAAAAGGTCTTTGTGATGGTTCTCATCAGAAAGCCCAAGACGAGAAAGAGGGAAAGCTCTATTGTTATGATAAACAATTAAACCGCAAAGAAATAAAAGGAGATGAGGTTAAACAATGTGGCTGTGCCTAATGTAACTGTGCCTAAGGGGCACCAAACAGGGCGTCGTAAAACGACGCCCTGTTTTTAAATATGTCTCGTGAGGTTTTTTCACTTTACTCAAAATATGCCTCTAGGGATATTTATTACTTCGTTTAAAATATAATTCCGAAAACTTGGAATAAAATATGGAATATTAAATGAATTACTATCAAAAAAATCAGTAAAATTCTGGTGTATTTATGATATTTTATTAATTTGTCTCTGAATTTTCGTAAAAATCCCCAATTCAAGCTATTATACCACCAACAGGTTGCCAAATCGACAAAAAAGACAACAGTTAAAATTACAGCAATCCAGAAGAGTAAATCTTGACCAAAGATTAAGGTTGGCATATTCCGAGTTTAAAGTTAAAAATGAAAAATTAAATGAGTTTATTCAACCTTTAACGATCCTTTCATGCCAGCTGCCTGATGACCAGGAACTGAGCAGAAGATAGTATAGGTCCCTGAAACTGGAGCCGTGAATTCAATAGTATCTGTTTGCCCAGGACTAATAGTTTTTGTTCCTACTTCCAATTCAGAAATTTTAAAGTTGTGGATAATACTGCCATCATTCCTGAAGGTTATTTTCACTTGATCTCCGGCTGAAACGGTAATAGAAGATGGACTAAAGCTGTACTCGGTACCAAAGACTGTGAACTCTTTCACTTCAGACACCGGCGATAGCTCTTCTTCTGGAACTGAAGTTCCCTCTGGTAAAACGGTCTTTTCTTCCGCTGTCCCTGGTGCTATTCCGGAAGCCGGCGTTGGTGCCTGAGTCGGCGCCTGAGATCCTCCCTTTAATAAAAAATATCCACTAACAACTACAACGAGAATAACGATGATAATTAAGATTGTTTTATTCATAAATATTTAAAGTTTAGCAATAAACCTGCTCCGCACTTCCCGCTTTGTCGGGATAGTGCGTAAGTCGACCTTTTAATTTTATTCAATAAAGTTTTTTAAGTAAGATATCGCTTAATCTCTTCAAAATCTCTCAATTATAGACAAAACATTAGTAAACCCAAAAACACTCAAAACTATTTGATTCTCAATTCGCAAATTTATACTCGTTTTAGCGATTCGACATCTACTCCCCCTCTCCTTCTTTTTTTTCTTTTTCTTCTTCAGTTTTTTCTGGCTGAGCTGTTTGACTACAACCGCAATTGTCACACATATTTTTTTCTCCCTTTTATGTAATTTATATTAAACCCGACCTTTGGTAATTTTTAATTTTATCATAACTCAAAAACTATTTCAATTTTATCTCCATCTCTCATAATATAATTTTCGAATTCAAAGTTTTCTTTGTCATTAACAAATATTGTCACCTGACCTTCTGGCCCATTACATTTATCAAAAATACAATCTTTGCTAAATTTCTTGTCCCAAATTTCAAAAAAGTGAGCAAGCCTTATATCATCTTCTTTAACTGAACCCGGAAATTCCATGTGGATAACACCGTCTGCCTCATGAGTGTGAATGGGCCTATGTCCTCCAAATCCAATGCCTATATTGGTTGAAATTTCCTGTTTTTGGCCCAAAATTGAAATGGAAAGTTCAGCATGCCAATGAATGCCTTGTCTTGAAATAATTATTGATTCTGGAACAGGTGGTCTATTGACCAAAAACCAACCCAGGCCTAAAATTCCTCCTCCTATAATTAAGATTCCAAGGCCTATCCAAAAGATTTTTTTTAGCTTTTTTACCCGCTGATTTCGATGAAGCTCTTCCTGTTTACGTTGTCTTTTGAATAATCTTTTTTCCTGCTTAGACAATTGCTGCATCTCTGTTTCCTTATGATTTTTTCCTGCTCCGAACCGAGCTTGCCCTGGTGCAGGACCTAACTCTTCCACCCCGTTAGACATTTTTTTGTTGTTTTCTATTATAATAATTTTTGATCCTCAATAAGACATACTTAATAGTAATTTCAAATACGAGATGTCTAACGGGGTCTATAAAATCTAGAGGCAAATAGTATTAATATTTATTGTTTTCTTTGGAAAGCTCCTAAGAACCAGAGGGTTAAAAAAAGTAAAGTTATACTGCCCGTCATTATCAAAGTAGAGTATTTTGTTAGGAAAATAATGGCGCCGAAAGGAAGAAAAAGGCTGGCCAGAGAAAAACAGGCTGGACAGGCTGGTAAGATTGCGCCCAAGCCAGCCCCAAAACTTCCCAAAAAACCTGATTTTATCATTTTGGTCGGGGGGCAAATTCTTTTTTTCCTCTGCCAGATAAAAAAAGAAATGGTTAAGCCGAAAAGAACCCCATAGAAGAAGTACAAAAACCATTTCAAGGGAGTTAAGAGAGAAAACCAATATTGTAATGAGAACCAAAAATTATTTAGGTTTTGAGAAAAAAGAGGCAGATTCTGAAAAAGAGGATATAAAATTAAAATTAAAACTGAAAAAAGAAAGCTAATCAATAAATATTTCCTACTTTGGATCATTAAAACAATTTGAAAATCTCTTTTTCCTTCCATTTTTATTTTTTCTAAAGATGAGCTTTTTTATTCCAGATCAATCAAGGCTTGATCTACTGCCGCTTTAAGTGTGTTATAGGGAACAGCTCCTGGTATAGACTGACCGTTTACAAAGCTTCCCGGAGTTCCCCTCACTCCTGCCTTTATTCCCTCTTGATAATCTGCCTCTACTTTATCTTTGTATTTTCTGGAAGAAAAGCAATTATTAAACTGATCTGAATCAAGGCCAATCTGAACAGCTAATTCTCTATAAAGACTCTCTCCCAGCTTTGATTGATTCTCAAATAACAGATCAGCAAATTGCCAGAAACCATCATTCCCCTTCTGTTCCCAGACACATTCTGAAGCTTCAGCTGCCGGTCTAGCTTGAGGATGAATCTGGTCTAAGGGAAAGTGTTTATAAATCCAGCGAACCTGGCCGGAATAATCATCTAAAATCTGCTGCATGGTAGGGTGAAATCTTTGGCAAAATGGGCACCGAAAATCAGAATACTCAACAATGGTTACTGGGGCTGAGAAATCTCCTCGGATATGATCTTTTTCAGCAATGGTAAATTTTTCTGGAGACTCTTTTTCTGATGGAGAAGTAGTCTCGGCTGCTTCCTGAGATTTCTGGTCAAGAGAAGTTTCTTCCTGCGGACTTCTCGTATAGATAATTGCTCCAGTAATAATAATAGCGCCAATAATAATTGAAATTGGCAGATAAAGAGACGATAAATTTTTTCGATTACTTGTTTCGTTCATAAATCTATTTTAATTTAATGCCTAATCCGACCTTTTTAATTTTATATTTTTTATTTGAACTGGTAGCAATACGGCATCGGACACTTTTAATTACTCAACAATTAAAGTGCCTATCATCCGTGAATGACCGGCTCCGCAAACTATGGAACATAAGAATGAAAAAGTCCCTCTACGAGTAGCCTGGAATTCAATAGTTACCGTTTTTCCGGGTTCTAAAATTTCATTAATGCCGAATTCTGGCAAGGAAAAGCCATGAACGACATCAACGCTTTCAATTTCTAATCTGACATTGTCTCCAAGCTTAACCCTAATTAAATCTGGCGTAAAAGAAAATTGACGAGCAGTTACCTCAATTTCTCTTACTTTGCCCGTAAGAACGTTTTCTAAACTCGGATTCTGTGAAAAAGGAGAATTTACAGATGAATTTATATTTCTATTATCATTTATCTTTCCTAAAATCCAGAATCCCACTACGATAATAATGCCGAAAATAATTAATCCTTTGATTGGAATTCGAATTACCATACCCCGTAGAAGAAATTTGACAATTATTTTAGAATATTATTGCCAAATTATCCACAATAACCAATTATTAAAGCTAATTTTTTATATCCCCGTATTGCCTTTTGATTTTTCTTTCAGAAAAATCCAGTCAAATTTTCTCTACGGGGCATATTTTATACTCCACAGCCACCGCCGCTCGATGGTGCCTGTTCAGTAAGATTATTAGTCTTAAGCCAGTTACGAACCCGGCTCCAGCCCTGAGGAGTGGAATAATCTTTAGCGGCCACCAACCTTCCATCAACTTGAGCCCAATCTTTCCCTTCTTTTGCCTGAAAATATTTAGCTATATCAAGATAAGTCTGGGGAAACCAAAAGGCATTGAAATATTTGAAGGCCTCAAATATTTCTTCAACAGAAGCTCCCTGGCCAGCCATAATTTCTCCCAAAGCTAAGGCTGCCATTCCATGGTTACAGTCAGGAAAACCGGTGGGATTAGAACAGCAGGGACGATAAGAATTATAGGCAAATTCTTCTAAAATTGCCTGCTGTTTGTTGTCTATGGAGATAATTTCATATTTGGAATAAAGTTCGGTTGCTTTTTTCGTTCCTAAAGTCCAACCACCGGTTGAAGCAAAATTACCTATCTGGCCTTTGCCATATTTCACCATCGGCCCCTCTTCTAAAATTGGATTTTTATTGGCTAAACCTAAGGCCCAAAGAAAGTTTAAGAGAAAATAAGAATTATCAGGAGTAATTTTGATTTTCTGATTAGAGCCTTCGGTTAAGATTTTTAATTGTTCTTTGGTTAAGGGCCGACCGGCTTTTTCGTAAATAGATTTCATTCTTTCAAAATCAATAGCGCCAGCTGCCAAAAGTTTAGGCCCAATATCACCGTAAATTGCATCTACGGTATAGCCTTCTGGTGGATTTATCTTTTGAAACAGTTCAGAAGAATCTACGTCAAAAGTTGCTCCAACTGAACCTGCTTGCCCAGAACTTAATGTGGTTTGAAAGGAGCTGGGCTGAAAAGAAAGTCGAAAGTTAAATTTATCAGCTATAGCTGGCAGATAGAGAACTAAAAACAAAAGAGAAAGGCCAACAAAAGCTGGCAGTAAAGGTTTAATGGTCCCCTTATTGATAGTCAAAACGAAATCCCCTTTTTCAATTCTCAAAAAGGTTTCTTTTTTAACTGGTTCACAAACTGGACGGTCTCTATTTGAAATAGATTTTGCTGAAGAGAAAATAGCAAAACCCAATAAACCCAAAGAAATAACTTTAATTTCCAGACCCTGAAAAGGGAAAGCCATTAATCCTCCACCAATTCCCAAAATTGAGACCAAGAAGGTGCCGCAGACCGGACAACCGGTAGACACGGCACCAAAAAAAGAGGCAATGAAGGTATTTCCTGTATGACCAGCAGTATTTTCTTTTCGTGCTCTCCACTGCCAAATTAAAAAACTCATTGCTATTCCAAAGAAAAGACTAATAAGTAAGGTTGAAACAATCGAAAACCAATTATAGAAGGCGGAATTTGAGGCAAAAAAGACTTCTAAAGTAGTAGTTTTGTAAAGGAGGAAATAATAAAGCGCCAAAAGGTTTAAAGCCAAGCTTAAAGCCAAAGCCACAAAGAACGGATCTTTGAAAACAAGAAAGAGGGCCTGAAGAAGAAAGTTTTTACCTGCCCCGTAACGAGCCTGCCCGCCCCGTAGGGAAACGTAGTTTCTCCTTTGAGGCTCTGCTTCGGGGTTTTTTGAGTTGGTCATATTTTTTGATCAATAAATTAAAAAGAATAGATTAGTAGATTTCCGGTGATTCTATGACCGGTAAGATACTCTCTTAAAAAGTTTAAGAGTATCAAATATATTCTACATCACCTATTCTTTTGTGACGACAGTGAAAAATTGAATTGTTTGTGGATCGGGTAAATATTCTAAAGAATTAAAAGAATTGCCATCTTGTCTGGTTAAACTAGATAATTTTTCTGTGCCAATATAATTTTTCGAAATAGAAATAAATTTTTGATTATTTTCGTCTCGGCTTTGACTGTTTGCCAAAATCTCTTTTTGATAATAGCAAGAATCAGAAAAATTGTGAAAATCTTGCGGAGATGTTTGATTATTTTGTGTCAAGCTATGATTCAAAAGAGTAGCCTGTGTTATATTAATATGATAAATAAGCCCACCTAAGAAAATAAAGCCAATAATAACAACAAAGAGAGTATATTTTGTTGGTTTTAAAAACAGGCCTTGGTTTCTCATACTAACAGTTTAACTCAGTAAAATAAAAAGTAAAGTTTAAGGAATAACGTTGACTAAAAGTCTTATTTCTATTTTCTGGTTGTCAGGATCACTGGTGGAAAGATAAATGGCCCTGATAACCGGACCTGTCCCTTGGGGACCATGAAAAGCTGGGTCAAAGGTGACTTCTAAAAAACCTATTTCCCCGGGGGCTATTTTTTGAGACCAAAATTTTGGGTTATTATGCATACCAAACTTTGGACTTTCCTTGTCTCCCGTTTTTAAAATAGCCGTAGTACACATGCAAGAAGTCCGAATATCCTCTATTTTTAAATCACTATCTCCATTATTTCGAATCTCATAGATATGCTTAATTAATCCAGCAGCCATTGAAATGGTACCGGCGTCATATTCTAAAGGATTTACTTCTATCTTTCCCTGCCCCTCTTTCTGGTCAAGATAAGGCAGGCCAAAAACCAACAAAACTATAATTAAAAATGTTGAACCTACAATAAAAATTACGGGTCGCATCTTATTATTTGGCTTCTTCTTTATTTTGTTTATCAGCCTTCTTGCTTTTTTTTAATATTTCCAGAGTGTCTTCAGAAACTTCACAAAGAGGACATTCCTTATTTTCCTTTTCTTTTTGTTTTTGCTCGCCCTGCACCGAATTCATTCCAGTGCGGGGATTGTTTTTTTCTTTCTGCATATTTCTTTTATTTTTTTCTTCCATAATTTTATACGAAAAATATTAAAATTCCAGCTCCCAAGAAAATCATCAAAAGTCCCATAACTAATTTTTCGGTTCTTTCGTGTTTCTGCCGAAACTCAGCCAATTTAGCCAAAGTGAAAGGATTCATTGCCAAAAAGAGTAAAATCAGCAAGGGAACAATCACCATTAAATTATAGAGTAAAAGATATAAAAATCCAGTCAGGTAAGTGGTTTTGGCGGCCAAAAGCGAAGTGACGGCGGTATAAATTCCGGCAGAACAAGGGACCGAACAAAGTCCCACCAAAAAGGCAGCCACAATTACCCCAAATAAAGTTGCTTTTTCCAGACGAGACTTTACTTTTTCTGAGGCAATCCTGGGCATGCGTAAATGGAACGGCAGTTTGGGAAAAAAATAATCTTTGAGCTGAAGTCCGCCCCAAACAATTAGAAGCCAGGAACCCAAAATGGCAAAAAAGTGATGTTGACCAAAAAGCACGATTCCAGAAAACAGTCCCACTCCAACAGCCAAATAAGTCAGAAAAACTACGAAAATGTAAACTAGACCCAAAAAGAAGATATTTTTAAATGTTCTCTGCAGGCTAATCAAAAAAGCTATGAAAAATATCAAAATCGCTATCACACAAGGAGATAAGCCGTCTAAAAGTCCGGTGACAATTACCAAGGGTAATAAGTTATCTAACATTTGCGTAAATTTTTACTTCTACTTGGGGGTTAATGAAATCAGAACTCTTCACATAAATAATTCTCTCCTGCTTCCCCCGACCGTGGGGGCCGGACATAGCTCCGGTATCATAAGTTACCAGAAGTTCGACTTCTTCGTTGGGACTTATTTTTTCTTTGCTTATTTTAGCTACGGTACAAGCACAAGAGGTGGCCACTCTTTTTATTTCTAAAATTTCCTTTCCCGTATTTTTAACTTTAAAAATATATTCAACCACCTTCCCGTATTCAATCTCTCCGAAATCAAAAAATTCGGGAGTAATCTCAATTTTGGGAGCATTTTCTGCTCCGTTCTCTGGGCCAGAGATAGCCTGAAAATAACCGTAAACAGCCATCCCCAAAATAAGTAATCCTAAAATTGAAAAAAACCAAATTTTTAGTCTCATGTTTTAAGTCAAGTCTTTTTTCTTTTCTTTAAATTCTTCTTTGTTAATTTCACCCTTAGCGTAGCGTTCCTTGAGAATATCTAAAGCATTTTTATCTTTACTCTCGCCCTTGCTTTGATCTATAAGCCATTTCACTAAAGCTATAATTCCGATTATGACTAAAATCCAGAATAAAATCATAAAAACCCAACCAAGCCACATCCAACCACCGCCAAGGCCCCAGTGATCCCAATCCATCATATTATAATTTCCGTTGGCTAAAGTAAAATTAGGCAAAAAAATAGAAATGTTTATCAAAAGCGTAAGAAAAATTATTTTTTTCATATTTTTACTTTAATCGATTTGATTTAACTCAATTTTCACTTTCTTTTCAAAATCAATCGGATCATTAGAAAGAACAGAAATTTCCCTGATGGCTTCTCCCCGAAAATCTTTATGGGCATCTGGATCATACATAACTTTCAATTGAGCCCGCCCGCCAGATGGGATTGACACTCCTTTCCATTCAGGATTTTCATAACCATGGCCCGACATAGTGAAAAATGGCGACTCTTTACCTTCAAATACAATCGCAGCAAAAGTGCAACCGCAGGAGGTCTCTAATTTATCAATAACCAAGTCGCTTTTTCCTTCATTTCTGAGGTCAAAATAAGTAAAAACTTTTCCTTCTTTTTGAGAAATCACGCCAAAATCGTAGGAAACGGGAGTAAGAGAAATTATTGGCCGGTTGCTAGGGGCTGCAGCAATAAGCTTTTCTTTAAATTCTTCTTGCTTATTTTTATCAACAAAAGAATTTAAGCCATATTCTTTAACATAAGACAGAATAACCTCATCTTTAGAAAGTGCCGTTTGAGCCAAGAAATCAATATAATCTATTCTCTCTTTGGCTAATCCACAGCAAATATTGTCCTTATCTAAGGGTCGTCCGCAACAAGGACAAAAAAACAAAGGATAAATTTCTTTGGCTGAAACAGATTCTACCAAAGAAGAAATCACCGAACTATCAAGAGTCTGACTATAAATTTTCCCGTTAATAACTTTAATATATAAAATTACATTCACTGCTAAGCTCAACAACAAAAAAATAACCACAATTAAAGTAGAAACTTTCCAAAAGTTTAATTTAAAATTTGAAGCCTGGGTCATTAAAATCTGTTTAAAAATTAGAAATTCTTTCTCTAACACCCTCCGACCATTTGGGGCATAAATTCTGGGAATTCTTCTAAAAGTTCTTTTATTCCTGGTTCGCCAGCTTTCTCCATTTCGGTTAATTTTTCAGTAAGGGTTTGCTTTGGGAAATAAGTAATTCTCCAGGTGTTTAATTCTTCCAAGATTTGGTCGTCAGAAAGCTCGGGGTGGTTTTTAATCAGATAAGCAGCCAATCCTCTCATCATTATTGAATGAGCACAACCGCAAGCCGCCTGGCCGTCTCTTCTTACTAATGTTTTTGCTCCGCAACAATATTTACAGGCAGTTTGAGAACCAATATTAATGTATCTTTCCAGATCAGCGCCGGTAAAGGTTATTTTCTTCCCCTCCTGTCCATAGGTAGGGCCAAATACTCTAACCTTATTAATAGCATCTTGAACCTGGTCAAAAGAAATATCGAGCTCTTCTCCGTAAATTGCCGGAACGCCCGAAGGAACGAGAGAGCTCTTTACGGCTTTAAACTTTAAATAAGCAGCGCAGGCCTCCTCTGTATTTTCCAGAATTTCCGGAAGAGGACAAGTAGATTCATTGCTTTGTTTGTTTAATAAGCTCGCTGTCCCAGAGTTTAATTTTAAGGAATCAGAACTTAAAAGTCCAAAACCAATAATTCCGATTAAAATCACTCCTGAGATTAATCCGGTTATAAAATTTAGGGGAAATTTAGAAAATTTTAAATTGTTTCTCATTTTTTATATACTTAACCGTATGATGAATTATCAACCTTTTTAAATATTTTTAAAAATTTCAAGTAATTCTTCGATTTTCTTTCTCCTCTCTCTCCTATCTTTCCCCCTGATTGCTTCAGTGACACAAGTATTTAAATGACTTTCTAAAATATATTGATTTACTTTTTTAATCGCCTTAATTACTGCTTCTGTTTGTAAAATTATATCAATGCAATACTTATCATCTTTAATCATCTTCTTAACTCCTTCTAAGTGTCCCGAAAGGTAATTCATTCTATTTATAATTTGCTTCTTTTCTGATTTTTCCATAAGTTTAACCCCCCTGTGGGGGGTACTCTACACATTATACTTAAAAAAGCACAACGTCAAGAGTTATTTAATCTTTTCTCAATTCGATTTTCATAGTAATTCCAACCCGTTCAAAGCTAGATTTTTTAAAATTGCTTTTACTCATTAGATTTCTAACATAATTTTCGTATTCTTTTTTCAAGAAACCGTGCAAAGAAATGGTCTTTTTGAAAAAAGTTTTTATTATCTTAAGCCCGGCATGGTATTTCAAGCCCCTTTCTATATCCCTATCAGACATCTCTGAATAGATATCGTAAATAAAAACCTGGCCTCCCCTTTTCAAAACTCGGTGTATTTCATTAAGAACCTTTAAGGGTTTTTTCCAATGATGAAAAGCGAGGGTTGAAATAATATAATCAATACTATTTTCCTTAAATTCCAGATTCTTGCCATCCATTACCTTAAATTCTAAGTTAAGTGAGTTCTTTGTCTGTTTATTGGCTATTCTAATCATTGTTTCAGATAAATCAATACCAATAACTTTTAAATTCGGGTATTTTTTGGCAATTAGTTGGGCCAAATCACCCGGACCAGTACCAATATCTATTAAAAAACCCTTGTTCTTTAATGGTAAAGTTCCAACGATCTGTTGATAAGTCGGCTGAAGCATTCTGGCGGGGATCCAACTATAAAAAAGAGAAACCAACCAAGATAATTCTTCTGGTTCGGTAAATTTTCTATCAAGTTGACTACTCATAAGAATTTTAGATTTTTATTACCATTAATTAAATCATAAATCCCCCACCTTGAGAATGCCTCATAATTGGGCTCCCGGTTGAGGAAAACACTTTGTACAAGTAGTTGTTGATTTAATACTAAACTCTTAAGCAAGGTGGGAGGGATAAACTTCAGAAAACGAAAAAGATCCGAGGCAATCCCCCGGCGACCTCGAGACAGATGATTCAATGCAACTTGTCTGGCCTCACTATTTAGCGAAGCTAGGCCTTACCAAACAAAACAGCGACTCTAGGGTTGAAATATTTTACCCGCTTTTTTCGTCTAAGGTTACTTGAAAAACTTTTTTCTGACCATCTCTTAAAACTTCCAAGACTACTTTATCTCCTGGGTTATATTTCATAATAACTTTAGCCAAAGTATTCTTGATAGTAATTTTCTCATTATTAAATTCTAAAATTATGTCCCCTTCTTGTAAGCCCACTTTTTCAGCTGCAGATCCCGGGAAAACGGCCGTCTCTCCCGGCAAATCTCCTCTAATAATCCAGGCTCCGTAATCTACTGACAGATTATTCCTCGTTTGAATTTCCTGATTAATTATAACGTAACGAACCCCCAAAAAAGGATAAATAATCTTTCCTAAAGTTTTTACCTGCTCGATATCTCTTTTGGCCTTATTAATGGGGATGGCAAAACCAATGTTTTCTGCCTCAAGAGCCACGGCTGTATTAATCCCGATCACTTCTCCTCTAAGGTTCAAAAGAGGACCCCCAGAATTTCCCCTATTGATAGCGGCATCAGTCTGAATAATATCAGTTAATGTTTCAACTAATCCTCCGCCAGAAGCAGTTATCGTCCTTCCCAGTCCAGAGATTACCCCAACCGATACAGTATTTCTAAACTCTCCCAGAGCATTGCCAATGGCAATTACGGTTTGGCCGATTTCTAATTCGTCTGAATCGCCAACGTTTAAGAGAGGAAATTTTCCTCCTTCTATTTTGAGGATCGCCAAGTCTTGACCAGGATCACGAGCCAAAACTTCAGCCTCATACTTTTCTCCATTGTTGGTGAAAACTATATAATCTGCCTCTTTAATCGAAACGACGTGTTTGTTGGTTAGAATTAAACCGTCTTCGGACACAATGAAACCACTCCCTCCGCCAATCTCCCGTTTTTCTGTCTCGGTTCGATAATAAAAAGGAAATCCAGGTATTGACACATCTTTCATAACAATGATACTAACCACGGCCGGAGAAACTTCTTTGACAACTTCGATTACCGTCTTTTCGCCTAGAGTTTGAGGAAGATATGGGGAAGTTTCTTCTTTGTCGGTTGTTTGAGGCTGAATTTTATCGGGTCGAAAAAATCCAATATTGAACTCTTGAAGGTAATCTTTTAATTCTGAAGAAAAAAAACTTCCTGATATGGCTCCAGCTAAAAAACCAAATATTGAAGAAATAAATATACTTAAAATAACCATCCAGAAAATTTGGTTTTTCCAGAATTTTATTTTATGAAATGAAGTCTTATATTTTTTAATTCCGTTAGAAATCCCCGTTGATTTTTTTTCTTTGGATTTCTTCAAAAAATTTCTAACGGGGTTAAACTTTGGTAATTGATAAAATGACATAGATTTTTGAAATTAATTTTTTGGACAATTTAAAAATTTATTTCAAGTTTTTTTTAAATTTTGGTGGTTTTTATCAGATTTGTGGTATTTAAAGATGTCTGATTTAAATTTGGCAAAAAAAAGCATATAAAGACCAGTAAGAAGAAATATTGAATATGTCTTAAATCTTCCTTCCCTCTCAAATCTCCGTACAGAAGTTAAAACTGAAGGCACTTTTGTTAAAAAACCAAACTTACCATGTTTTGCTCCTTCGCGAGCATAAGCATGATCTTCACCAATGGTTATACTTTCATCAAAGCCACCGATTTGTTGGTGGATTTCTTTTTTAATTAAAATGGTTTGGGTGACATGGGGCAGAAATCTCTGAGTTGCCCAGGCAAAGCAATTATAGATACCGTATAAAATTTTATCTATTATATTCCCCTGAGGATAAACTGGATAAGAAGCTAAGTCTAATTTTCTTTTTTTAAATTCTCGAATTAATTCGGCAAAAAAATTCGAGGGCAGGACGGAATCAGCATCAATAAAAAACAATAAATCTCCATGGGCGATTTTGGTTCCTTCGTTTCTTCCTTTGGATGGCGATCCTCCAGAGATCACTTTACAGCCGTAATTCTTGGCAATTTCTCGAGTTTTATCTTTAGATCCACCGTCAGCCACAATAATTTCGTACTCTTCTTCAAACTCTTGGCTCTTAATAGATTGTATTAAAGATTCAAGGTATTTTACTTCGTTCAGGACTGGAATAATAATGCTTAACATTTTTAAGATTTATTTATTTTTTTAACAACAAATAATACCTGCTGAGTTATAAGGAGCGAGGGATATTTCTTTTTATAAATAACTTTGAGGTTCGCTTTTTCAAAAATTTTTTCCCATTCAGAAATTTTTTTAAAATTAAACGGCATATTGGTAGTTTCTTTCACGAATTTAGTCAAAAGACAAAACGCCAAATTCGTAACTATATCTTTAAAATAAAGTACGAATCTGCCAAAGCTTAAACTATATACGTCTTCAATGATAATTATTTTATCTTTTGTTACTCGAGCAGTTTCTTTTAAAACTTCTACGGGTTTTTCACAGTGATGAAGAACGCATATCAAGAAAGACACATCGAAATTATCTGCAAGAAATGGTATCTTTTTGCCGTCATAGAGAACCAACTTAAAATCAGTCTGATTGAAATCAATCACATCTAAAAGAGTAATCTTTGCGTCTTTCCTCTTTTGGAGTTCCCTGCTAATCCATCCTCCTCCCGCCCCAATATCTAAAACTTTTTCTCCTGGTTCGATAAACTCTTCGAAAACATCTACTGTTTTCGCGGTCATGTGTTTTATTATTCTATCCAGCAATGATCTCAAAGGAAGATAACGGTAATATTTGTTTTTAAGGGTGAATTCTTTGCTCATTATTTTTCTTACCAGATAGTGCACTCGCTTCGCTCGTGCACTATCTCCCTTCGGACAGCCCCTTTGTTAAAGAGGCTGGGTCGTCTCGGGTTTTCTCGCCTATCTGGTCCAGCCTCTCAACTGAAAGTTGAGGGCTGTCGGAATTTGATTTATTCAAATTCCGAGACGAAGAAATAAATAAATTTTTAGCTGCCTCCCAAATTTCCGGCTGGTTTTGTTTTGTTTTCATCCAGAACCACCATTCGTCGCTTCGTTCCTTAGACACCTTCGGTTTCTAACGGTCGCCTTCGGCGACCTGTTTTTCCACCACGGGGAGATACCCAATCTCCCCGACCCCCTCTTTGCGAATGGTGGTTCTGAATCTATTGTTCTTGGGTAAGAAATAGATTTCTTGCTTCATCCCATATCTGAGAATTATTCTGAACACTCTTCATCCAGAACCACCATTCGGCTCCCCATAAATAAAACTCCTTGAAGCCGGTTCTTTTAGCAAATTCAATATTTTCTTTAAATTGAGTTGGATTCATTGTCTTTTGTTGCTCTTCAATTGGTGAATCATAAAGTAGTTTTTTCCCCCAAGGTTCAGCTTGAAGCTCAATTACTATGACTTCTTTGCCAAATATTTTTTTAATAATCTGGGCTTTCCGCCAGTAAAAAGTTGGAGGAAAAGGATAATGTATATACATCCCTATCTGTCTAAACCCTCCTAAGTTTTTTTTCAAAAAATTTGGGAGGGTAAACCAGACCTTTTTATACATTGTCGTGCCTATGATATCTCCAAATCTGGCAGCTGTAATCCACAGGGACCCTTCTCCGCTATCTGAAATAATAACCGGCCTCTTTAAACGGTCTATAGATTTTACCAGTTCTATCTCTTTTTTCAAGAACACTTTATCAACCCAGGGACACTCGCCAAAAGGAAAAAATGGTTCGTTCTCTATTTGCCAATACTTGATGGTTTCTGAATTTTTATATCTATTAACAATTTTTTCTAACATTCTCAAAATCTTTTTTTGTTGCTGGTCTTTCGTTAGATTTTTTGCCCAATTGGGAGTGTGGCATTCCGGCCAGCGAGGAGTTTTCATGCCAATCGCTAAAAGAATTTGAGCTTCTCTTTTCTCGGCCTCCTCTATTTGCCAATCTAAGTCTCCAAAATTAAAATTTCCATCTTCTGGCTCAATTGAATCCCAGTGGGCGGCTACTTTCAAATTTTTTACTTCCAAATCATCAAGTAAGGCCAAATAGGTTTCTTGCCAATCTAATCCTAAAAGACTGGCGTGTTTTTGGGAAAAATTAACTCCCCAAATAATATCTTTAGCTATTGGCGGCTTCCCGATGAAAAGATAACCGGCAAAGACCAAAAGTAAAACAAAAATTCCCAATAGAATATATTTTAAAATCTTCTTAAATTTTTTCATTTAAAAACCAATATTACTAGCCCTACGGCTATCAATAAAATAGCAGTTATTTTCTGGAAGATAATTTTTTTTGAAATGTCTTCTCTTATAATTTGGGGAAGTTTCAGGGAAAGAATAATAGTAAAAATTAGTAAAAATACATATTGTGTTCCCTGGAGAGCGCTAATCACGGCAACATAAACTAAAGGCGCGAGAGCTATCGACCAATTTTGTAATATATTGGCGCTGGCGCCCAGTCCTTGATTGAAAAGGAAAAGGCCCGCCGTTTTTTTTGGGAAAGCCTGTTTCGTTCTAAAAACCTCTCGTCTAACTTCTTTATAAATAAGAAAAAAAACAGCCGCCGTCAATACTCCCCCTAGTCTTATCAAGATGTATCCCGACCAAAAGGGCTGAGTTAAATAAACGTATTTTGTTAAAACAAAAGATAAAGCAAAGAAAAAAGCAGCAATAATTGAGATACCCAAACACTTTAAAGGAATTTTTTTAGCTCCTTCATAGGTTATCAAAATACTACCTGTAATTAGTAATAAAAGAGCTATAAGATCTTTTGGCGCTAAAACCTCTTGTCCCTGAGAAAAAATATAGGTAAAACCCAGGGCAAATAAAGGCGAGATACCGCCGACAGCCGGTATGATCCGCGAGGCTTCAAAAATCTGCAGGCCCTTAAAGAACCAAAATAAAGAATAAATAAAAATAGCTCCTGCCAAAAAGGCCAGAATAATTTGGGAAATTGCTGGGACCGAGAAGCCGACAAAGGGCAAAAGTAATATGGCAAGAATTCCTAATCCTCCAACATAAAAAGAATAAACCTTTGGGTTGGGTATTTTTTTAACTAAAAGATATTTATCTATTAAAAAGGCGACGGCAAGAATTAAATAAGCTGAAATGGCAGTGATTAACCACAACATATTTTTTTACCCACACACTAATTTTGCGAGAAAATTTAGTACGGGGTCTGCACTATACGTTTGATATTATAAGTTCCTAATTTTTCTCCTTCTATAAAGCCCTGCATAGCGAACTCGGCAAGATAACCTTTCTCCAGCCAGTCAAAAAGCCACTGATTGGTATAGGCTGGGTTTTCCTGTAGAATACCAAAGCCCGATTTTAAAAGCCATCTCATATTAAATTCTTCTTGAGAACCGATTGGCGGGGCGATAATTATCGGCAATCCCAGGGCAGAATAAAAAGAAAGCTCTGATGGCTTTGTCCATAAAATATCGGTCTTTCTTAAGGCACGATTAAAATCTTGGAAATAACCCCCAATATCTTTTTCAAAAATTATTTCAACGTTTTTTTGTAAATACTCTTTGAGGCCTAATTTTTCTATATTTTTTTCAAAATATTCTCTTACTTTTTCTCTAATACCGGCTGCTAAAATTATTTTAATTTCATTTTTTTTGATTTTTTTAGCCAGGCTTTGAATAATCTTTATTCCAATTTCTTTTTGAGCTCCGGCTCCGCCAACAACAAACATTATTGTTAAAGAATGGTCAGGTTTTTCAGCTAATTTACCCAATTTTTTTTCAATTAATATGCTGTATTTTTCGAAATATTTTTTTTGGGGGTCTAAGTTCAGCATTCTATATCTCAGGTCGGCTCTTAAAGTGTCCAATTTTACGCCCCCGATATTTTCCGAGGGCAAAGGAAAACCGGTCAAAAAGATATTCTTTGGTTTCACCCCATATAGCTTTAATCTTTCTACTACTCTTGTGGTTGGAGCAAAATACTTAATTTTGCTCGATCTTGGTTTTAAAGAAACCCAAGCCCTGGAAATGTCAGCATCGCAAATTACACAAAAAATTTCGCCTGGATAATTAAAAAATTCGGCCATAAAAGCTGGAATAAAAAAGGTGCTGATTAGAAAAAGAGGTTTTTGTTTGAGTCTCTCAATGAAATGCTTCCCCCAGTCTCTTTTGATTAAGGAAAAGACTTGTTTTAGTTGAAAGCTTGGCTTTGATAAATCTCTTTTTGGATAAAAACTAAGAATCTTCTGAAATTGATCAAAGATAAAAAAAACAGCCCGACCAATTAAGGGAATTCTTTTGAAAATTGAAACAAATTCGTAGAACTTCTTTGTGCTCTCCCAAATTTTTCGATCTTTCTCCGGAATCCCTTGATAGTCGTTGGCATTAATAATTTTCCCTTCAGGAGATAGTCCCTTTAAGGGGTGGGCTGTTCTCTGATGGCCATAGCCCATATTTACAGATATTATCCAGGCCCGCCTAAATTTTTGGGATATTTCCTGATTCCTTATTATTTCTGACGACTTATTCAAAAATTTAGGTGGGCAGGCTTTTTGCTTCATAGGTTTATTTTAGCATACTTATCCCCACACCAAATGAGGACTAATTTTGTTAATTCAGGTGTCTCCAGCGTCTTGTCCTCGTTGTGGTGTGGGGGTCAGTAATTTAAAAATCTTAGTTTTTGTTTTTCTTGTAATCGCCAAATAAAATAAACCAAAATTAAATAGGAAATTATCAGCCAAATCCAAGAGATTTCTAAGGTCAAAGAGGCCAAAGGTATCTGAGAGAACCAATCAACTATTTTTGTCACATAGTTTAGTAGGAACCAGGCTGGCCAGGAAAGAATCCAGCCCAAGGGCTGCCAAAATATGCCAATTAAAGCAGAAATAAAACCGAAAATCATAATCCAGTAAAGTAGAGGGACAATTAAAATATTGGCGGAAACCCCGACTAAAGACATTCTGCCAAAATTATAGACCAAAATTGGCAAGGTGAAAATCTGAGCAGAGAGAGTCATAGCTAGAATACTTCTCAAATTAAAAAATCTCTCTTCGGGAATAAATCTTAACCATTCCCTAAAGATTGGCAAAAGATAAATTATGCCCATCATTGCCAAAAAAGAAAGCTGAAAGCCAACGTCTAATCTTAAAAGCAAAGGGTTTAGGACTAACATTACAGCCGCAGCAAAGACAATTGTCCGAGAAGAAGTATTCATTCTCCCTACATGTTGGGCCAAGAGAAAGAGGCCGGCCATAATCCCAGCTCGAATGGCTGATGATTGAAGGCCGGTCATTATAATAAAAAGGGCAATTAAAACTATTGAGAAATAAAATGCTTGTTGGCGCCAAAAACCGAGACCAATTAATAAAGTCATCAGAATGCTGGCCAATATTGCCACGTGAAGTCCTGAAACAGCAGTAATATGCCTTACCCCAACGATATTTAACTTTTCTTTAAGATCATCTGACATTTTCCTCTTGTCTCCCAAAACCATAGCTCCCAATATTGAGCTCTGGGGAGGAGATAAATTCCGATAAATACTTTCTCTTAATTTATTTTTAAAAGATAAAATTTTAGCATAGAGGAAATTTCCTTGATCTTTCTCAATAACTTCAATTTCGGGAAAATACATCACAGAATAAATTCCATCTTTCTTTAGATAGTCTTTATAATTAAAATCTTCGAATTGCTGTGGGGTTTCTAATTTCCCGGCAATTTTCAACTTGTCACCATATTCATATTCAGGGTATCTACTAATTGTAACCAAAACCTTACCATTAACAAACAGAGGCCCGACCTCTGTTTCGATTGTTAGATTATCTATTGTTAATTTGATGCTTTTTTCTCTAACATCCGGCTCTGTTGTAATAATGCCTGCTAAAGTGACAGTTTCTTTTCGGTCGTTAAATATTCTCAATTCATTATTCGCAATTTTTAATTCAACCGCCTGATGTCGCCACGCCCCAGCCACTAAGAATAAAATACAGAAACCGATTATAACGATTTTTTTATGTGTCCAAAAAACCGAGATTAATAGAATGCCTAAAATTACAATGCCCAGCATTAATAGCTGGGGAATGTAAATAAGAGAATTAATAAAAATGCCGCCGATAAAAGCAAGACAGAAATAAAAAAAGATTCTAGATTGCGTCATTTTCTTATTCTATCATAATAAAAAACCCGAGAAAATTATTCTTGGGCAATGGGGAAAACTTAATTCTTAGTTCTTAAAAACAAAAATGCCTCTGGCTGGTGCCTGAGGCTTGAGGAAAAATAGCAATTTCTTAAGGAGACTTCCTTGTTCCGTCTGCCCTGATGAGTGGGTGGATAAATTGAACTTCCTTTTTCAGCTCATTGAGAACTGTAGTTATTCTTTTGCTTCTCTTGTTAGTGGCAATTTTCTCATTAAGTATTTCCAAAACTTCGTCTAACGCAGCTACTGAAGATATTTCATCCAACATTTCCACGGAATTCCCTCCTTGATGAAACATGCTATTTACCAATACTTAACCCTATTGCATCCTTAGTTATTTGTCAAACAAAAAACCGCCTTCTTGGCGATTGATAAAGTTAACTAACAACTAAAAACTATAAACTAAAAACTAGAAAAATGGGTCGTCTAGCGGATGAGATTAGAACCTGTTTTTGTCTATTAAAAATAAAAAAACCCTGACTTCGTTGGAAGTAGAGGCATTAAATGTGCTATTAGAATCTTCTCCTATCGAGAAGTCTTTCGAGATTATTGATAAGCATATTGCATCAGCAAGGCGAGAATTTACTCGATACCGATTATCCTATTTCTTCAAATTGTACTTGTCCAGAAGGAAAAATCTTACCAAGTATCATTTTTACTTTTAGCTGAGGATATTTGCTCAAGATAATTTCTTTAGCTTTTTTCATTTCTGAAGCATGGAATTCGCATTCCTTTTTAAAGGAATCAAACTTAGAACTTCCTCCATATGCTCCACAATCTGTATGGTTAGATAAAATTATTTCGCTGATCCTGTGAAGATTAACCGAAATATCAATTTGGCTTAAGATAAAAGCTCTGTCTGATGAGCTCTTAGGAGAAAGTAATGATTTTACTCCTCCTGCTACAGATACAATATCACAATCTCCTAATGCTCCTTGTCTTTCTAAGAGCTCTTTTATCGGTTTACCAAGCCTAAAATCCATACAGTGTAGTATAAAAGCTTTACAATGATGTTCCATATGCTTTTACCTCCTTGTCTCAATTCTTATATTAACGAAATATTTATAAAAGTCAACCTTATCTAGAATTTAATGCCTTGCTAAACAAAAACCCCGCCAATTAAGGCAGGGTAGGCAGGTCGTCTAACGGGTTTGAACCTCTCTAAAAATTTACCTTATTTGGCAGATTCCAAAAAATGGAGAAATGGCTTTTTGGATTTCCAAAAGATATTTTTGAGGATAGGGTTTAACCTTGTCGAATTTAGGATTAATTGTTTTTTCTGGGCGAAAATTCTGTAAAAAATATTTCGGGGAATCCTGAATCCAACGAGCAATCTTTATAATATCTTCTTTTTTCAGAAGATTGGGAATAATAGTAGTTCGAAATTCAAAATTAATTTTATTCTCTTTTAAAATTATAATGCTTTTTTCAATGTTTTTAATGTTTACTGCTTTTCCCGCAACTATTTTATATCTTTCTTTTGGTGCTTTAATATCCATGGCCACATAATCAATCAATTGTTTATCAATCAAACCTTTAAGCATCTTGGGGTTCGAGCCATTGGTGTCAAGCTTGACTAAATAACCTAACTTTTTAATTTTTTTTATAAAACTTGGCAAATCTTTATGGATAGTTGGCTCTCCACCGCAAATAACTACTCCTTCCAAGAGTCCTTTTCTTTCTTTCAAAAAACTAAAAAATTCTTTTTCTAGAATTTTGGGATGGTTTTTAATCTTTTCCGGCAAAACAAGCTCTGAAGCATAACAGAAAGGACACCTGAAGTTACACCCGACAGTAAAAACCGTGCAAGATAGCTTGCACGGAAAATCTATCAAGGTTAATTTTTGTAAACCACCGATTAACAACTGGCAATTAGCCATTAGTGATGAGTGATTAAAACGGAACCAGTTTCCTTTTGGCTAGCTCACCTTTAGCTAGCTCACTTTGACTAATGGCTGGTTTAATTTTGAATTCTTTCCTTTGGTTAAATTCTTCTTGTTTGCCCTTGTTCCACTGCTTAACCGGCCTTAGATATCCAACAATTCGTGAGTAAACTTCACAAGGTTGTTTAATAATACATTGGGGGCAGTGAAAATGTTCTCCAGCTAAATACCCGTGAGCGGGACAAATTGAAAAGGTGGGAGTAATAGTAATATAAGGTAAATAAAAATTATTAAAGGTTTTTTTAATCAATGCTTTAACAGTTTCAATATCAGAAATTCGTTCTCCTAAAAAGAGGTGCAAGACCGTACCACCAGTATATTTTTTTTGAAGATTATCCTGAAGCTTCAGGGCCCCAAAAGCATCATCAGTATAATCTACGGGTAATTGTGAACTGTTGGTATAATAAGGTACCTCTTTGGTTCCGGCAGTAATTATATCTGGATATTTTTCTTTATCTTTCAGGGCTAGTCTATAAGCAGTTGCTTCAGCGGGGGTGGCCTCAAGATTATACAAATTTACGCTGTCTTTCTGGTATTTCACTAATCTTTCTCTCATAAATTCTAAGATTTCGCTGGCAAATCTTAATCCCCGTCGGGACCCAATGTTTTCTCCAATAAAATTAAGCAGGGCCTCGTTCATCCCAACTAAACCAATGGTTGAAAAGTGATTACCAAAATACTGGCCCCTCATTTTCTTCATTCCTTCCAGATAACGCTTAGAGTAAGGATAAAGTCCTTTTTCTACAAAATCCTCTAAAGTCTTCCTTTTGATATCTAAACTCTCTTTAGCCAAGTCCATCATCTTGCCTAATTTCTCGAAAAATTCTCTTTTAGTTTTGGAAAGATAGCCTATTCGGGGCAAATTTATCGTTACCACGCCTACTGATCCGGTTAGAGGATAAGAGCCGAAAAGCCCTCCCCCTCTCTGGTAAAGCTCTCTATTGTCAAGACGAAGCCGACAACACATACTCCTGGTATCTTCCGGTTTCATGTCTGAGCGAATAAAATTAGCAAAATAATTAATCCCATATTTAGCCGTAGCTTCCCACATCGGATTTAAATTAGGGTCTTGCCAATCAAAATCTTTGGTAATATTAATAGTAGGAATGGGGAAATGAAAGGGCCTTCCTCTGGCGTCTCCTTCTAACATTGTCTCGTAAAACGCTCTGTTGAAAACATCCATCTCTTCTTGAAACTCACCGTAAGTTTCCTTTTGGGACTTGCCGCCGATAATTACTGGCTGTTTAGCCAGGGTTGGGGAAGGTTTAATGTCTAAAGTTAAATTTGTAAAAGGACATTGGAACCCTACCCGCGTGGGAATTGAACAATTAAACATAAACTCCTGAATTGATTGTTTGACTTCTCTGTAGGTTAGGCCGTCATATCTAATGAAGGGAGCTAACAAAGTATCAAAACTAGCAACAGCTACAGCTCCCGCGCATTCCCCCTGAAGCGTATAAAAGAAATTAACTAATTGTCCTAAAGCTGTTTGAAAATGCTTGGCCGGTTTGGATTCTGTTTTGCCGGTAACTCCGCCAAATCCCTTTATTAATAAATCATAAAGATCCCAACCCATGCAATATGGGCCCAAGGTATCTAAGTTGTGCAAATGGAAGTCGCCCGATTCGACAGCTTCTCTGATTTCTCTTGGATAGATTTTGTTTAACCAATATCTTTTAGTAATATTTGAAACCCCGTAATGATTTAAGCCCTGTAAAGAATAAGCCATATTAGCATTTTCTTGAACCTGCCAGTCAATCTCTTCGATATATTTATCTAACATTTCTACCGATTCATCTACCATTCCGACTGCTTCTCGAATTATTCTTCTCTGCTCTCGGTATAAAATATAGGCCTTGGCTGCCTCAACTAATCCCTCTAAAATTAAAATCTCCTCAACGATATCCTGGACTTGTTCAACGTGAGGGATTTCTTCGGCTTTAAAGCGACGATTTAAAATTTGAACCATTTTATTAGAAACTCTTTTTGATTTCTTTCCGTCGCCCTGGCCGGTAGCAGTTATAGATTTAAAAATAGCATCCGTAATTTTTTTTTGCTCAAATTTTACAATTGTATCATCTCTTTTTTTAATTTTTGTAATTTTATTGCGGAACATGGAAAAAAAATAAAAAAATACTTTAGAAATAAAGATTATTTCATTTTAAACCAATAAAAAAATTGGGTCAAATCCTTTCTCAAGTCAAAGTCTGTGGATAACTTCGAGTAAAACGAGAACCGAGCACATAATACGTTATGTGCTCAGTTTCGCTCCCCCGCCATCGATTAAACGAGGAAAAATTCATTAAAAGGCTAACTTAAGGGCGGGATCGTTCAAAATCCAGTAATAATGACCATTATTTTCACCTCTCCTTCGATTAAGTCTTTATTCTGAACTGCTCCAAAAATTACCTTAGCTTCTGGATCAATAAAATCTCTGATCATCTGAGCGGCTGTGTTGACTTCGGTCATTGTTAAATCTTTTCCTCCGCTCACATTAAAAAGTACCGCCTTTCCTTTTTTAAAAACGGTGTCGTCAAGCAAAGGCGAATGAAGAGCCAGATTAAGGGCCTTTTCGATTCTTTTCTCTCCGCTCGCTCTCCCCACCCCCAATAGAGCAGGTCCCGCATTCTTCATGATAGATCTCAAATCAGCGAAATCAACATTAATAATTCCTGGCAAAGTAATTAAGTCAGAAATTCCTTGGACAGCTTGTCTCAAAATTTCATCGCAAAACCAGAAGGCAGAAAAAACTGAAGTTGTGGGTTCTACTATTTTTAATATTCTGTCATTGGGAATAACCAAAAGAGTATCAACTTTGTTTCTTAAATTCTCCAGTCCTCTCTCTGCAATTTTCTTTCGAGGAATTCCTTCGAAAGAAAAAGGCTTTGTTACCACGGCCACTGTTAGAGCTCCGTCTTTCCTGGCAATATCGGCCACAACGGGAGCAGCTCCTGTTCCCACTCCTCCTCCCAGGCCACAAGTAACAAAAACCATATCTGCTCCTTTTAAAATTTCTCTGATCTCTTCTTTACTTTCTTGGGCGGCCATCTCTCCTATTTTGGGGTTCATGCCGGCTCCCAAACCTTTGGTGGTTATTTTTCCAATCTGAAGTTTGAAATCTGCCCGAGCTTTCTCTAAGTCCTGAACGTCGGCATTAATAACAATTAAATCCACTCCTTGAATTTTGACAGCAGCCATCCGAGAGATAGCATTTAATCCTGATCCCCCTACTCCCACTACTTTAATTTTTGTTGTAGATTGCATATTTTTTGTTTTTATTGTTAACCTAAAAAATCAACTGTACGGGAACTGTTCCCGGATATATTATTCGTGTAAATTCATGCCGAGATTAGTGTTTTATTGGTGGTTATGGAATAAAAATTTTAAATATTTTTTTAATTTTGGTGGTAAACTTTTCGCCAAAGACTGGCTGCTCTTGTTCAGAGTCTAATCCGCTCAAAACCAAACCAGCAACCAAAGCAAAAGAAGGATCTTGCTCCAGGCCTGCAATGCCTTTGGGATAACCAATCTTGCAGGACAGCTTTAGTTCTTTCTTGGCCATCTCTCCTATTTTGGGTAATTTCGCCCCTCCACCGGTTAAAACAACACCTGCGGGAAGTTTACCTTGACGAGCAATTTTTTTAAGTTCTTTGTTGGTTAGGTCAAAAATTTCTGAAATCCTAGCTTCAATAATCTTTCCTAACATTTTTAGAGAAAAAACTAAAGGCTCTTCTTTGTGGATGTTTTTAATCTTTTCTTTCTTTTTTCCGCTATGAAGAAAACAAGAACCATACTCCAGTTTTATTCTTTCAGCAGTATCTATGTCACACCTTAACCCAATGGCAATATCATTAGTAATATGGCCGGAGCCAATTGGAAAAATAGAGGCCTGAATCAGGTCTCCTTCTTCAAAAACAGCCAGGCTGGTTGTACCCGCCCCTATGTCCAAAAGAACAACTCCCAGTTCTTTCTGCCTGGGGGTCAGAACTGCTCTCGAGGAAGCCAAAGGAGAAACAAAAATATCTTGAATCTGAAGGCCGGCGTTTAGAACGGTATCAGTTAAATTCTTAATATAAGGAGAGAATCCACAAAGAGCTAAAATTTCTGCTTCCAGCCTTATGCCCTTCATCCCCAAGGGTTCTTTAATGCCTTTTTCTCCATCAATAATAAATTCTTTAACAATAGTATCTAAGACTTCTTTATTAGAGGGTAAAGAAAATGTCTGGGCAGCCTGAAGCACTCTATCAATATCTTCCGGAGAAATCTTCTGATCAGCCCTCGAAACAGCAATTACCCCCCGAGAAGGAGTAGAAAAAATGTGGCTACCACTAATATTTACAATAGCTGAATTAATTTTTTGCTCAAATGAATTCTGAAATTCTTCCAGGGCCGAACGAAGACTATTAGAGGCTTGTTCAACATTAATTATTGTTCCTTTCCTAATGCCCTCTGACGGAAAACGAAAATATTTTAAAACTTCGGGCTCTGAATCGCCTTTTCTTTCTTCCACTACTAAAATCTTTATGTTTTCTGACCCGATATCAAGACCAGTGATGAATTTAGCCTTCAGCATATAGATTAAAATTTAGAAATGAGAAACGAAAAACTATAATTAAAAATTTTGAACTTTATACTATAACCTTATGCTTTTACGCTTCTGCGCTTTTGGGAATTTGTGAGTTGGAAAAGATAACGCCTTTCTTTCTTTTGCATTTTCTTAGCCTTCTGTTCATCTTCTTCGTGGTCGTATCCTAAAAGATGTAAAATACCGTGAATTAAAACCTTTGTCAGTTCTCTTTTAAATGCTGAACTGAACCCTGTTAGAGATTTGCTCTCTTTATGTTTCTTCCTTGCTTCTATGGTCCCTAATGGGGTAAATCTTCTGGCGTTTTTTTTAACCTCATTTGGACAAATAACTATTTCACCCAAGTTCTGAATTCTTTTTCTTGGCCCTACTTGAAATTTTGTTCGTAAATCTTTCGGCTCTGAGAAAGATAAAACGTCAGTTACCCTATTTTTGCCTCGATATCTTTTATTGATTTCCTTTATTCTCGTGCGCCCCACGAAAACGATTGATAGTTCTACTTCGCCCTTTATCTTCGCCTCTTTTAGGGTTTTTTTGGCGATTCCCAATAGTAATTTTTTATCAAGGAAAACGGCAGTAAGATTATTAATCTCAATCACAATATAAAAATATAGCCTTTTTAGATAATATCACAGATTTAAAAAACCAGAAATCCCCTCGAAATGGTGAAATTAGTAACTTAAGTTAACCCCCCAAAAAAAAGAAAACTTTCAATTTCCTACGGGGCAAGTAATTCTTTTACTATTTGACTGATAAGACTGCCCTCGGCCTTTCCTTTAACTTTGGGTATTAATTCTCCTATTACCTTGCCCATATCTTTTTGGCCGGAAGCCCCAATCCTATCAATGGTTTCTTTGGCTAATTTCTTGATTTCTTCTTTTGATAGCTGTTCTGGCAGATATTTTTTTAAAATCTCTAATTCTTTCTGTTCTTTTTCTGCCAAGTCTTCTCTTTCGCCTTTTTGAAACCCTGCTATCGCTTCTTTTCTTTTCTTAGTCTCAGAAAAAACGGCTTCAATTATCTCTTCTTCGGTCAGCTGGCTTTCTTTTTTTAGCTCTTCCTCATTTATCTCCTTCTTCTTTTTGGCTAATCTATTTCTTTTCTCTTTTTCTTTATTTAAAATCTCGGCTAAAAGCTGCCTCAAAACCGAAACTTCGGTTTCTTTCTTCTCTTTTAAATATTCTTTTAAATTAATTGTAATTTCTTCCTTGATAGACATATACTGAAAATACGAATAATTTTAAGCGAGGTGGCGAGTACCACTTCTTGATCTTTTTTATTTAAAAATTATCTTAGTAAATCTTCGGGGACCAATTTGTAGAATTATCTCTTTTCTTGGGTCAATCTTTTCATAAATATTGTCAACTTTTTTTTGATTAATTTTAACTCCTCCCTGCTCGATTAATCTTTTGGCCTCGTTTTTGCTTTTTACTATATTTATCATCACCATCAATTGGGGCAGAAGAATTTCCCTTTTTCGAATCAAGATATATTCTGGTATTTTGCTGGGAAGTTTCTTCTTTTGAAAAACAGTTTTAAAATATTCTAAGGCCTCCGCGGCTTTTTTGCTTCCATGATAAGTCCTAACTATTTCAAAAGATAGCTTCGACTTAAGATCTCGAGGATTTATTTTTCTTTTCTTTAATTCTTTTTCGAACCTATCGATGGTTTTTGAATCAATATTGGTACAAAGCCGAAAATATTTTATCATCAAACTGTCGGGAATAGACATTATTTTCCCAAACATATCAGAGGGTTCATCGACCAAACTAACATAATTCCCCAAGCTCTTTGACATCTTCTCTTTGCCGTCAATTCCCTCTAACAAGGGCAATAAAAGGCAGCATTGAGGGGGCTGATTATAGGCTTTTTGAATATCTCTACCGACTAAAAGATTGAATTTTTGATCAGTCCCTCCAATCTCGATATCGGCTTTTATTGCTACCGAATCATACCCCTGTAATAATGGGTATAAAAATTCATGGATAGCAATTTCAATCCCGCCCTTGTATCTTTTTTTAAAGTCTTCCCTTTCTAACATCCGGGAAACATTATAGCTGGCTGTCAATTTTATTATCTCTCTGAGAGCCATTTTCTCCAACCATTGGCTATTGAATAATATCTTGGTTTTGGCAAGATTAAGGATTTTCGAAAACTGATCAATATAAGTCTTGGCGTTAGACAAAACTTTTTCTTTTGACAAAGAGGGTCTTGTCTTGGATTTTCCGCTTGGATCTCCTATTTGAGCGGTAAAATCACCGATAACAATCATAACCTTATGGCCCAACTGCTGGAATTGCTTTAACTTTCTCAAAGAAACCGCCAGGCCTAAATGTAAATCAGGGGCTGTTGGATCAACCCCTAATTTTACCTTTAAAGGTTTTTTCCGTTTAAAAGAAAGAGTAAGTTTTTCCTTCAAGGCATTGGTCGGCAAAATTTCTACCACTCCTTCAGTTAAGATTTTCAACTGCCCAGAAATTGACTTCATAATTATTTTACATTATTCAAGAAAGATACTCTGTGATTTTTTTAACCAAGGCTTGGGGAGTAAAATCAGTCTTCAATAAATAAGCTTTGACTCCCAGGCTCTCTGCTTCTTTTCTTGTCTTGGGTTCATCGTAATTAGAAAAAGCTATCACTGTAATCGATGAAATTTCTGGTTCTTGTTTTAATTTTCTTAAAAAGCTAATTCCGTTTTCTTTCGGTAATAAAATATCAAGCAAAATTAAATCTGGATTTTCTTTTTTGGCCAAATCTATTCCTTCTTCGGAGGTAGAGGCTAAAACAACCTGAAATCCCTCTTGAGAAAATCTATCTTGATACATTTCAGCTAAAATTTTTTCGTCCTCTACAATAAGAATTTTTTTCATAGAAATAAATTGCTAAACTGTTACATTATTAAATTGTTATTTCTTGGCGACAACTCTATTTTTAATTTTTACAAAGATGAAATAGATGAGGCAGGAAATAAGATAATAATAAGGTATGAGCAAGATAATCCCTATAGATACCATAACGAAGTCGTACAGCCCGCGTGTGGCGTAAAACCATCCTAGATCACCAGACCTTTCAAATAATATGAAGGGCAGGGCAAGCAATACGAAAAGATATGCGTAAAGCTTTTGGATTGTGGGTAAGGCGCCATCTTGAAATAAGAAATACCCAAATACGAAATTAACCAAAAATAGGCACGAAATAAGCACCTTTCACCAATTCGGTTTTAGAAATTCTTTAAGAAACTTAGCCATTTAGCAATGTAACAATTTAACAATTTAAGTCTTATCTGCCTAATTTCCCCAATTTTTTTAATTTTTCGTATTTTTTCTTTAGTTCTTGCTTTCTTAAGGCGGCTGATTTTTTAGCGTAATGGCTTCTCTTGCGTTTTCGAAAACGAATCTCTCTTGCCCGAAGCAAAATCCCGCTTCCTCTAATGCTTTTTGAAAAACGGTGAATTAAACCCTGGCTGGTTTCTTTAAATTGACGTTTAACTTCAAGTGCCATAATAAATTTTAAATCCTAATTTCTAATATCTAAATGCTAAACCCCATAGGTATAACTCGCTTCGCTCGTTAACTACGGGGCAGGCAATATCTAAATTTTGGAATTTGCTGCGCCCCGGACTTAAATCCGAATGATTTATAGTTCTGGGGTTTCGGATTTCGAATTTCGAATTTCTTTACTTAGGGCATTTCTTCTATTGCCCCTCCTAATAGATGTAGGTGCAAATGATCAATCAATTGCCCTCCCTCTTTTCCAACATTAATCGCCAGTTTGTAGCCCTTTAGGTCTTTTTCTTTTGCTATTTTCTGGGCTACCAAGAAAAGATCGCCTATCAAATTCTTATCCTCCGACGTTAAATGATTAACTGATAAAATGTGCTTTTTAGGTAGAATTAAAATGTGAACAGAAGCTTTAGGATGGGTATCTTTAAAAGCAATTGTTTCTTCTGCTTCATAAACAATTTCTGAAGGTAGCTCTTTGTTTATAATTTTACAAAAAAGACACTCTTCCATAAATAACTGTTTATGGCTATTTCTTCAAACGTTTTTTCATTTCTTTTATTATTTTTTCTGACTTTATCACTTCTTGTTTTCCGGTTTTCATATTTCTTATCAAAACCACTTCCCCCAGAGCTTCTTTCTGGCCAATAATTAAAGTGTATTCGACTCCCATTCTATCGGCTAAATAAAGTTGGGCCTTTAAAGAATCTCTTCCAAAAGTTTCAGCTAAAGGAATTTTAGCCTTTCTAAACTCTTCGAAAAGTTTAAGTCCTTTTTTTTTGGCTAGTTTCCCTAGTTGAGCCAGAAAAATTTGCTTTTTAACTTCAACGGGAGGCTTCCATGTTTTTTCTTTCATTAAATTCACAATCCTTTCTACTCCGGCTGCCCCTCCCATACCCGGCGTATCTTTGCCCCCTAAAAGTTTCACCAAGACATCATATCTCCCGCCAGCAACTATTGCTCCCTGTCTTTTTCCTTCTTCGCCTTTATCAAAGATCTCAAAAACTGTTTTAGTATAATAATCAAGTCCTCTTACAAGATAAGGATTAAGATAGTAAGGTAGCTCTAGTTCATCCAAGAATTCTAAAACTTCTCTAAAGTGATTATGACATTCCTGACAGAGATGATCAATTATTTGAGGGGCCTGGTTTTTAACTCGTTGGCACTTTTCTTCCTGGCAATCTAAGATTCTGAGGGGATTTTCTCTAATTCTTCTTTGACAACTATGACACAAACTCTCGGTTTTAGATTTTAAATAGCTTACTAAAAGTTTTTTATAATAAGGCCGGCATTGACTATCTCCTATACTATTGATTTCAACGGTCAAATCTTCGAAACGAAGCTCTTTTAAAATATTATAAAAAATTTGGATAATCTGAGTATCAACAACTGGACTTTGTTCTCCGAAAACTTCAAAACCAATTTGATGAAACTGACGAAATCTGCCAGCCTGTGGTCTCTCATAGCGAAAAAAGGGGCCAGAATACCAAAACTTTACCGGCTGAGGACGATTAAACATCCCATGTTCAATATAGGCTCTAACCACGGACGGGGTCCCCTCTGGTCTGAGGGTCAACCAATCTCCTCCCTTGGTTCTAAATGTATACATTTGTTTCTGGACAACATCGGTGCTCAACCCTGTTCCTTTTTCAAAAAGTCCAGCTTCCTCTAAAATCGGAGTTTCAATAAATCTAAAACCATAGAAATTGGCAATATTCTCAGCTATATTATAAAGTTTCTGAAAGTACTTCTGGTCTTCAGGAAGAATATCGTGCATTCCTTGGGGAGATTGATACCCTCTTTTTCTTTTTTTGGAAATACTTGAATCCATGCCCCGTAGTGAAATTTCGACTTAAATCAATGAGATGAAATCTCGGTTTATAATTTATATGTTGAATATCTTTTTCTCTCTTTTATGCCCCGTTTTACCTTGTTCGCCCTTCGGGCGAACTGTCGAAATTCTACTACGGGGCATGTCTTCTAAGGGGTTTTATAAATGGGAGTGATAATTTTGGCAATAGCTGTTGGGGGCCAAGCCCTGAAAAGAACTCGACCAATAATATAATTTTCTGGTAAAGATCCCCAACGTCTCGAGTCAGAAGAAAAAGCCCGGTTATCTCCCAAAACAAAGTATTTATTTTCTTCTAAAGTAACAAGAAAGTCTCCGAGGGTAACCGATGGCTCAAAAAAATAGAACGATTCATCTAACATGTAGGCTTCTCCGTCTTCTGAAATAAATATTTGACCTTCTTTTATCTGAATTGTTTCTCCGGGAAGACCGATAATTCTTTTAATATATCGTTGAGAAGGATCCTGAGGATACTTGAAAACTATCACTTCACCTCTTTGGGGTTCTCGGAATCTATAGGAAATTTCATCGATAATTAAATAGTCCCCACTATTAAAACTAGGCTCCATCGAGGCTCCCCTAACAATAAAGGGCTGAAATAAAAAATAACGGACAGGCACCACTATTAATAAAGCGATAATAACTATTTTTGAGATCTCCCAGAGAAAAGACAATATATTTCGCATAACTATTCTATTGTAGCTAAAATTTTTTCATCTGGCAAGCCGACGCACCAAGCGAGGATGAGGCACAGAAAGCATCTAAATTAACAAAATAATCATCGTTTGGCGTGGGGGCAAGAGAAATGATATAATATTATTACGAACAAATTTATTATGATTTTCATTATTGGACTGGGTAATCCAGGAAAAAAATTTCAAAAAAGTCGCCACAATATTGGCAGGTCAATAGTTAGTTGCTGGCAGGAAGTCATTGGTTTCCCTAATTTTAAACTGCAAAAGAAATTTAACGCTTTGATTTCGAAAGGAATTTACGAAAAAAAAGACGTGATCCTCATTCTCCCTGAAACTTTTATGAACTTATCTGGAAAGGCAGTCAAAGCCCTATCTGTCTACTACAAACTGCCAACTACTAATGTCTGGATTATTCATGATGATATTGACATTCTTTTGGGCCAAATCAGGATCGTCAAAAATCGGGGATCTGGCGGTCATAAAGGAGTGGAATCAATAGTTAAAGAATTAAAAACGAAAAATTTTATTAGATTTAGAATAGGAATTCAGTCGAAAGACGGAAAACCCAAAAATGTTGAAAAATATGTTCTTCAGAAATTTGGTAAAGCAGAAGAGAAAGTTGTTGAAAAAACTGTTGAAAAAACTTGTTTAGCAATTACAATGGTTCTCAAGGAAAATCTAGAAAAAACAATGACCCAGATGAATTAAGCAAGGTCTTGTGTGAAAAATGAGCTTTTCAACGGAAGTTTTTTAAAATTTCTATTTCCCGGTTGAATCCAACATAGTTCGTGCGGGCCAATGTAAAAATATAACCGATAAAAAAATTGGCCAGCTGGCCAATTAGCACTCTTGCCGATCCCTGCTCCTTTCTTCTTTCTAAAGAATAAACTTTACCCTCCAGTCCACCTATCAGCGCCAGGGACTCAAAAGATAACCTTCAAATCCCTAGACTTTCGGCTACTTCAGGCTTAAGGAGGGATTGCCTAGAATTTCACCGCTGATAGGCAGGCTGGAGGGTAAAAAGGTAGAATACGGCTTGACTATCTTGTAAATATTTTATTATAATTCAATCGAATGAAATTGTCAAGGGAAGCTACCGATAGAGTTTTGATTGTCAGTCTCATCCCCTATTTTTTGAATAAGGGAAATTTTTGGTTTGAGGAGAATTTTTCAAAGATTTTAGCTGCCAGAAAAACCCAATCATTTTTCGAGAGCAATACTCTATTTTTAGAAAAAGGGCAAACCCTTAATCTCTCTCAATTTTTAAGAAAGTTGGATGAAATGGGCTATGAGAAAGTATTGAAAATTGAATATCCGGGAGAATTCTCCCAACGAGGAGGTTTGGTTGAGGTTTTTCCTCTAAATTCAAATCAAGCTCTATTGTTTGAGTTTTTTGGTAATAAAATTGAGAATATTGAAAAATTAGAAGTAGTAATCGAAGATGAGAAAAAATCAAAAGAGATTTTGAAAAAAAAGCTAAAATCTCAAAAAATATTTTCTGATTTAAAAGGAATTAAACCCGGAGATTGTTTAGTTCATCTAGATCATGGTATTGGCATTTATGAACAACAGTCAACTGTCACGCTGTCTGTCAACGGAGAATCAGATAATAAGCAATATTATGTACTAAAATACGCTCAGGAAGATAGGTTATATGTTCCCTTGGGCCTAGAAAGAAAACTTTCACGTTATATTGGTTTTGGGAAACCGCAAATTGCTCGATTAGGTAGTTCACTCTGGCAGAAAACAAAAAGAAAGATAAAAGCAGAAACTGAGAAATTGGCTAAAGAGCTTTTAGACATTGCGGCCAGCAGAGAGATAACCACTCGCTCTCCTTACTTACCAGAAGACGAAATAGACCTTCAGTTAGCTTCTGATTTTCAGTACCTTGAGACTCCCGACCAAAATGAAGCGATCGAAGAAATAAAAAAAGATTTAGAAAATAATCGGCCAATGGATAGAATCTTGTGTGGCGATGTTGGTTTTGGTAAAACAGAAGTGGCAATAAGGGCAATGATAAAAGTGGTGAAATCCGGCTACCAGGCAGTAATGATCTGTCCAACCACTATTTTGGCTTATCAGCATTTCCATAATTTTAGAAAAAGATTAAAAAATCTTCCCGTAAAAATTAGATTGCTTTCTCGCCTTCAAACAAAAAAAGAACAAAAAAAAATTGTTGAAGAATTAAATGCCGGTAAAGTTGATTTTGTTGTTGGCACCCATCGATTATTATCAAAAGATGTTACCCCCCACCCCTCTCAAAAAGGTGGAGGGCTGGGGCTTTTAATTATTGATGATGAACACCGATTTGGGGTTAAACAAAAAGAAAAATTTAAAAAAATCAGGGCTAATCTTGATATATTATCACTTTCTGCAACTCCAATTCCCAGAACCCTTTATTTGGCTCTCTCATCCCTGAAAAAAATAAGTTTAATTACAACACCTCCTCCCGGCAGGCTCCCGATTAAAACTTTTATTGTCCATTTCAAGAAAAAAATAATCAAACAGGCTATTGAAAAGGAAATTTCCAGAGGAGGACAGGTCTATTTTCTTTTTAATCGAATTCAAGCAATTGAAAAAATGCGGGAATTTTTAGAGAAATTATTGCCTAAGGTTAAAATTGGAATCGCCCATGGAAAATTGGCAGAAAAAGAACTAATTAAAACAATACAAGATTTCCAACAAAAAAAGATCGATGTTTTAGTTACAACGACAATAATTGAAAATGGAATTGATCTACCCAATGTTAATACTTTAATTGTCGCAGACGGCACAAAACTCGGGCTAGCCCAAGCCTATCAAATAAGGGGAAGGGTTGGCAGGTCTCATATTCAGGCTTTTGCTTATTTTCTATACTCTAAAAGAATCTCCTCTTTGGCCAGAGAAAGGCTTCAGGCCCTAAAAGAAGCCGAAGCCTTGGGTTCTGGCTATCAAGTTGCTTTAAAAGATTTGGAAATCAGAGGAACGGGGAATATTTTGGGAAAAGAACAATCTGGCAATATAAATCAAGTAGGACTGAACCTCTATTGCCAAATGCTCTCTGAAGCTGTTGAGAAATTAAGAAAATAAAAAAGAGGCCATGTCTCTGGCCCCTCAATAATTGGCGCGGATTGCTAGAAGGATTGGCATTTGCTCTTTTGCAGTTTCTCTGGCTATTCGCTCGATTTCGCCTCTTTCAGACGGCGCTAAATCGTTTACTGATACGTCGAAAAACGAACGAAAAACTTCCTCAACAGTTTTTATCATCCTATCTTTTAGAACATCCTCATCAATTTCGCTTCCCTCTAGGTCATTTAACAATCTTTCTTTTTGTTTATCCAATAGGTAGGTCGCCTCTTGAATTATCTCCTCAAAACTCTTCATTTCCGCCTCCTTTTGGTTGTTTAAGTACAAGCCCTCCGTTTAAAAAATAATATACGGAGTCGAAAAAGTCAATCTTTTGACAAGCTTAGGATTAATGTTGAACTTATTAAAACATCGAATTTCTTAATTTTTAAAAATCGTGCTAAATTAAAAAATGGAAGAAATAAAAGAGATTAATATTAATAATAAAGATTATCCAGAACTTCTTAAAAAAATTAAGAATCCGCCAAAGGTTCTTTATGTTAAAGGAAATATTTTTCCAGATGAGCCCTGCTTTGCTATTGTTGGAACAAGAAGATTTTCTTCTTACGGAAAACAGGTAGCCCTGGGAATTGCCGGCGATTTAGCTGAGGCCGGTTTAATTATTGTTTCAGGATTAGCACCCGGCATTGACACTTTTGTCCATCAGGCAACAGTTGAACGGAGAACACAAACAATTGCTGTTTTAGGAACGGGCATTGATGAAAAAAGCATTTATCCTCAATCAAATCTGAGGTTGGCCCAAAAAATTATTGAAAAAGGTGGAGCTTTAATTTCTGAATACAGACCTGGTACTCGAGGGACTCAATTTACTTTTCCCCAAAGAAACAGAATTATTGCCGGACTCTCTTTGGGAGTTTTGGTGGTTGAGGCTAAAGAAAAGTCAGGGGCTTTAATTACTGCTCACTATGCTCTCGAGCAGGGCCGAAAAGTCTTTGCTATTCCTGGTTCAATTTATTCTTCTAATTCTCGAGGTTCCCACAATTTAATAAAGAAGGGAGCAAAATTAATTGAGAATGCTAACGATATTTTAAGAGAATTAAATTTACCCATTAAAAAGAAGGCTAAAACAACAACGGGAAAAACCAAAGAGGAAAATCTAGTTTTAGAAGCATTAAGAGAAGAGTCTTTATATGTTGACAAAGTTATCGAAAAAACAAAATTACAAGCATCTGTCGTTTCCAGCACTCTCTCGACATTGGAAATAAAAGGAAAAATAAGAAACTTGGGAGGAAGCATATATGCAATTAGTAATAGTTGAATCACCAATTAAATCTCGAACTATCCAGCAATTTTTAGGCCGAAATTACAAGGTCTTATCTTCTTATGGCCATGTTAGAGATCTGCCAAAAAGTAAACTTGGGATAGATATAGAAAACGATTTTAAGCCAAGCTACATAATCATTCCAAAAACCAGAAAAATAACTCAGTTATTAAAAAAAGAAGCTAAAAAAGCAACATCTGTAATTTTAGCTACTGACGAAGATAGAGAAGGAGAATCCATTGCTTGGCATCTTGTCCAGTTGCTTAATCTGAATGGTTTAAAGCCTTATCAAAGAATAGTTTTCCACGAAATTACAAAAAGAGCAATTGAGAAGGCTTTAAAAAATCCAAGAAAAATTGACATGAATTTAGTTAATGCCCAACAAGCCAGAAGAATTTTAGATCGCATTGTTGGCTATAAATTATCACCTTTTTTATGGGATAAAGTGGCTAGGGGGCTATCGGCAGGAAGAGTCCAGTCGGTAGCAGTAAGATTGATAGTTGAAAGAGAAAGAGAAATTCAGAAATTTACTCCCAAAGAATATTGGAGCATTGAGGCATTACTTAAAAAAAATAAAAATACAAAGGTAGAATTTAAGGCTTCGCTAATTAAGAAAAATGGAAAAACTATTCCAAAGCTTGCAATTGCAGCCAAAAAAGAAGCTGATAAAATTATCGAAGATCTAAAAGGGGCTGAATATAAGGTAATTGATATTGAAAAAAAAGAAGTAAAAAGAAATCCTCTTCCTCCATTTACAACAAGTACTTTGCAGCAAGAGATTTATCGAAAATTAAGATTCTCGGCAAGAAAAACCATGTTTATTGCCCAGCGGCTTTATGAAAAAGGGCATATTACCTATCACCGAACCGATTCTCTTAACCTTTCTGAACAATCTTTATTGGCGGTTAAAAAATTCATTATCGGAAATTACGGTAAAAAATATTGGGCAGGTTTTCTGAAAAAGTATAAGGCTAAAGGTAAGACTCAAGAAGCCCATGAGGCCATTAGGCCAACTTATCCTGAAAATACTCCAGAAAAACTGAAAATAGAGGCAAAACCCGACGCCGGAGCGAAGCCCAGCACCAGAGCCGAGCACGGTGCCGGACCAGCCCCGAACCGAAACAAAGTTTCTGGTGCGGGGTTAGACGACGACCAGTTCAAACTTTATGATTTAATCTGGCGAAGATTTATTGCTTGCCAGATGAATCAAGCCATTTTCGACTCGACTACTATTGATATTTCAGCTAAAACATATCTCTTTCGGGCCACTGGCCAAATTTTAAAATTCGAAGGTTTTTTAAAAATATATCCCATTAAATTTGAAGAAAACGAACTACCATTATTGAAAAAAAATGAAGCCTTAAAGCTTATAAATCTCATATCTTCTCAGCATTTCACTCAGGCTCCCCCCAGATATACCGAAGCAACTTTAATTAAGACCCTGGAAGAAAAAGGGATTGGCCGGCCTTCAACCTATGCCCCGACATTAGCTACAATCCAAGGAAGAAATTACATTGAAAAAGATGCAAATAGACGGTTTCAACCAACCAGAATTGGTTTTATAGTAAACGATCTTCTGGTTAAAAATTTTCCGAAGATTGTTAGTATTGATTTCACGGCCACGATGGAGGACGATTTAGATAAAATTGCTCAGGCAAAAGTAGGGTGGGTCACAATTATAAAAGAATTTTATACTCCTTTTAATGAAAACTTAGAAAAAAAGCGTCAAAAAGTTTCAAAAAAAGAATCAATTGCAGAACTAACTAACGAAATTTGCCCAGATTGTGGAGCCAATTTATTAATTAGGATAAGCAGATTTGGAGAGTTTTATACTTGCTCCAATTTTCCAAAGTGTCGATACAAAAAAGATATCCCTAAATCTTTAGATATTAAATGTCCAAAATGTAAGAAAGGAGAAATGGTTGAAAGAAGGACAAAAAATAAGAAGATTTTCTATGGGTGCTCTCTCTGGCCGGACTGTGATTTTGCCTCTTGGGAAAAACCGATTGGAAAAAATTGTCCAAAGTGTGAATCAATCCTAGTTATCACTAAATGGAAAAAGATAAGGTGTTTTAATAAAGACTGTAAACCCCGTTAGAAAGGGCGAGGCTTTAGACTCCGTTAGAGGTAAATCTCTAACGGAGTAAATAACATGCTGAATATCTTGAAACAAATTAAACAAAAAAGCGATGACCCGGTTTTGATTGAAAAGGCTTTTAATTTTGCAAGAAATGCCCACCAGGGACAAAAAAGATTTTCTGGTGATGATTATATTATTCATCCTTTAAAGGTGGCTTTAATTTTAGCCGGTAGAAACCTTGATTCCAAAACTATTGCTGCAGCTTTATTGCATGATGTACCCGACGATACCTCGGCGTCTTTGGATGAAATCGAAAAAGAATTTGGCAAAGAAGTTGCTTTTCTGGTTGACGGAGTAAGTAAATTAAGCAGGCTTCGTTATCCTAAAGTGTATAATCTTCCCCCTATCTCTATCTTTTCTGTTAGTCCTCAAGTAGAGAACCTAAGAAAAATGTTTTTTGCTATGGCTGAAGATTTAAGGGTGATTTTGATAAAACTGGCTGATCGTCTTCATAATATGGAAACATTAAAATATATGCCTAAAGAAAAACAGAAAAGATTTGCCTTAGAAACTTTAGAAATTTTCGCTCCAATAGCTGACAGATTAGGAATGGGCGAAATAAAAGTCCAGCTTGCAGACCTGGCTTTTCCTTATCTTTATCGTAAAGAGTACGAATGGTTAATAAAAAATGTAAAAGAAAAATATGAAAAAAGAGAGGGTTATTTGAAAAAAGTAGAGCCAATTATTAAAAAAATCTTAGAGAAAGAGGGAATAACTCCTTTAAATATCCACTCTCGAGTTAAATCATACTGGAGTCTTTATCAGAAGCTTTTAAAGCATGGCATGGATTTTGAAAGAATTTATGATCTAGTAGCTTTAAGAATTATTGTAAAAGATTTAGATTCTTGTTATAAGACCTTGGGAATTATACATAAACATTTCAAACCGCTTATAGGCAGAATTCAGGACTTTATTGCTCTTCCCAAGCCAAATGGCTATCAAAGCCTTCATACTACTTGCTTCTGTTTGGAGGGAAAACTAACTGAGCTTCAGATTAGAACTCCAAAAATGCATAATCGGGCCGAAAATGGAATTTGTGCTCATTGGGCTTATAAAGAAAAAGTAGATCTAAAGGCTCAACAAAATAAATATATTTGGATTCAACAATTAAAAGACTGGCAACAAAAAATTCACAGAACAAAAGAGTTTTTTGAAAGATTGAAAATTGATTTTTTTAAAAGTAGAATTTTTGTCTTCACGCCCAAGGGAGATGTGATCAATCTTCCCGAAGGAGCTTGCGCTATCGATTTTGCCTACCATATTCATACTGAAATCGGAAACCATTGTGCCGGAGCGAAAGTCAACGGAAAGATAACTCAAGTATCAGCTCCGTTGAAAAATGGAGATGTGGTGGAAATTCTGGTTGATAAAAATAAAAAACCAAGCCGAAATTGGTTAAGATTCGTTAAAACCAATTTAGCCTACTCTCATATCAAAAAAGAGTTTAAAAATGGCTTCTTGGAATCTATTAGAGAGAGGTTTTTACCAAAAAGAATAACAAGACAAATATTTAAAAAGCCAAAGTTATTCGTTAAGCCCGGAATAAAAAAACCCCCTCAAATTATCTTAATCGGCGGGGAAACCGGTATTTCTTTTGCTCTCGCCAAATGTTGTGATCCTCGATCAGGAGATAACATCAAGGCTATCATTGCAAAAACTAAAAATGCCTCTGTTCACAAAATTTCCTGTAAAAACTTAAAGAAGGCTCAATTACAACATCCTCAAAAAATTATTGAAGCTTCTTGGAAAAGACCCTAGGTTGATAAAAACCGGAATCTTTGTTAAATTAAAATTGGACCTTGGCCAGGTTGGCTGAGTTCTCCATAGTTTATCGCAAGAAATAAGCAAAAGTATATTCTTTCTGTACTGGTGATTTTAACCCAACTAACTCTAACTGGCCGCGGTGGCGGAATTGGTTTACGCGTACGACTCAAAATCGTATGACCGAAAGGTCGTGTGGGTTCGAGTCCCACCCGCGGCACTGATTTTAAAAATGAAGTCCTCGAGAAAAATAGAAAAAATCCGAAAGAAAGCTGAAGAAAAGATGATTACTTTAATCTTGGTCGGATTTGAATTGGTAGCGGCTCTGGCCTGGAATGATGCCATTAGACCCCGTTCAATGTTCTCTTCCTAAAAGGAAGAGGAGTGGCCGGAAAGTTTATGTATGCCGTGCTCATTACGGTGATTGCGGTTATTATTTCTTTACAATTAAAGAAAATTTCCGAAAAGAAAGAATAATCAAAAGAGCTGAGAGGATACCAACGATTGCCCCAGCCAAAATATCTGATGACCAATGAACTCCGGTGAAAATCCGAGGAATAGTAATTAAAAAGCTGGCCATAAAGAACAGAAGGCCGGCCTTTTTGTTATAAAAATAGATAATTGTAGCAATGGCAAAAAAGAAGGCAGCATGGCCCGAAGGAAAGGCGGATTGATTCAGACGGTCTAAAAGTAAATTAATATGATTGTCAACAAATGGTCTTGGTCTTTCCCAAAACAAACGAATAGTATCTACAATAATGAACCTTGCCAAAATCGCGGATAAAAAGGACAAGGTTACCATCTGACGATATTTTTTAAAATTTTTAACTAAAAATAAAAGTAATAAAAAAACTAAAATATAACCAAAGTATTTGGCGAAAAAAATAGTCAAAACGTCCAACCAAAACCATCGTAAAGCAAATTGATTAATTTGTTGAAAAATAAATAAATCCAAATTGTGTTGCGAGAATTTAAATTTTTAAATCTTCGCTAGCAGGACAATTCAATTCTAACAAATTGGAAGATAAAAAGAAAAGATATCCCATTACCATTTTTATGTTTATGTAGTCAAAAGTAAAAAGGATAATACTACGGTTCACATATATGTGAACCGTAGATGCAAGCTGCAGGGTTCTGACTTCTGCAGTTTAGTTATTTGAAGATTCTTATCTTTCTCTTTTACCGACCTAAAATATCGTTAATCTTAGCTCGGGTAGTTGAACCAACAAAACCAGTACCTTCCGTTAATCCCCAAGGAGCTAAGATATCTTCAGCATATTTTTCCTGAAAGCGAATTACTGCCTTCTTAGTTAAAGGACCAAACCAACCAGACACTATGCCTTCAGGATAAATCTCAGGACCTTGGGCTTTTAAGAAGATCTGTAAGTATCTGACGTCATCATTTGTCTGGTCATATTTAAGATTAATGGTGAATCTGTAATTAGTTGGGATTTCTTCAGTGACCTCCTTTTCCAAAAGTTGTTGAAGCTGAACTTTTAATTGGTTAATCTTTTCTGAAATTTCAGCAATCTTTTGTTTAAGTTCCTCAACGGTCATCTCAACAATTGGTTTTTCTTTTATCTCTCCCATTAGGGCAAACAAAGTAAAGTGGATGGTCTGGGCAGTGACAGTGTTAGTTAATGTGTTAACTTCGCTTTTCAATGGTTTCCAGCTTTTAGTAGTTTTATCCCACCAGTAAATCTTGAGAGTCTTTTCATCAACCCCGACTTCTTTTACTTTTGCATCTGTATAGGTAAAAGTAATCGCCACTACTCCCTCAAATTTTTCTAATTCTTCTCCTCCAGAAAGAGCTGTAAAATCAGCTACTAAGTCACCAACTATTTTAGTATTTTTAGGTAAGGGATTGGTTTTAATTGCCTCAACTTTATCTTTTGGCTCAATTTTAACTACCACTGTTCCCTTAATGCTGTAGGAAGGAAAAACTACTTTAGCTAACTCTCCAGATTCAAAGGTTTTTCTAACCTCTCCTCCTAAATTTTGATAAACATTACCTTGACCGGTAGTGCTGACTGGTGGAGAAATAACTCCACCACCACCAGTAACAACAACTGTTTTTCTCCAGCTTGTATTAATATTGCAATTAGCACAACTAAAACTAATCCAGCCCACATTTTCTCCCCAGGCATAACCTGAAAAATCACCGGTTGAACCATCAATAATTACCTGAGAACCAGTGGGATTGAAATTTATCCAACCAACATTCTCGCCCCAGGCATATCCTGAAAGATTACCCTGACCGTCATTGGTTACCCCGCCATAAGTAGGGTTGAGATTAATCCAACCAACATTTTCTCCCCAGGCATAGCCAGCAACTGCGCTATTTGTTACCGTTACCCCCTCGCCCTGGCTGGGATTAAAGTTGATCCAGCCCGCGTTTTCTCCCCAAGCGTAACCCGTGGTGTTTCCGGCAGCCCAAACTGGAAAGGCGAAGAAAAATCCTACCCATAAAATGACGGCAAGGAGAGTATATTTTGTATTTTGGAACATATAACCTGGAATTTATAACTTATAACTTTCTTAGAATGCCCAATACCATCTGCTCCAACGTCTTCAGTTAATTCCATTGCTCTTCCATAGTTCTTTTTAGATACATAATTTTCGACCAAAGAAAAATGTAATAGATATTTGGCTTTCTTAAGTGATCCGTACGAGGTTTCTAAAAAATTCTTGTAGACATTATCCATTTTTCTGGCATAACCTTCAATGTAGTCTAAGACTATCGAAAGAGCAGCTCTTCGTAACTAAGAAGTTACTCCGTATAATTCATCTCTGGGAAAATCTTTAGTAATTTTATAAACCAAATGAGCAAACTCATCCATTTTAAATTACAAATGACTATGAAATTGGATCATAAATTCACGGGTTACAGGTTAAGATACAAATTACAAGATTCTACCCGCGGACGCAACGGACATACAAAAGAAAAGTATCCTTATCGTAGCCGTCCACGCCGCCGGTGCCGAAGAACACGACCCAGGCGCCGGCAGGGTTACCGACGAAGGTAGAACCCGACCAATAGTAGCTAGACTGAGTAGCGGGGAAATAAGTGGTGTTAATAGCTGGGCTAACATTTTGGTAATTAACAATGCTTTGCAGTTCTTTTATATTGGGCAATCTCCAGTCAGTCTGGCCGGCAAAATTAAGTCCTTCGCAGTACGAAGGAGCAGCTGCCCAATAATTAGTTTCAATCGTACCGGTGGTGCAAGTTGAGCCGGAAAGGCCTTTTGAACATTTCTGCCACATTAAATTAGTGTTGTTATCGGTGATGGTCTCGTCTCCGTTGTCAGTAAATGACGGATCGAGGGTCCCGGAGTTTGCAGCAGTGTATTCAGCATCCTGCCCCGCTGGAGCATCACCGCAGGTTATTGAGCCTCCCGTTGTGTTCCAACAGCCGGTTTGACCAGTATCGGGAAGAAGCCTTTTAAAGGTTCCGGCCACCCCAAATATGGAAATTCCGCTTTTAATGTTGCCTGCAGTCAGATCAGCATCTCCTTCAGCATAACCAGTGCCATTGTGATAACCTTGGGTAATGGTCAGGTTAGTAGTCGAGGGAGTAATAGTCTGCTGACCGACATTAGTCATTGTGCCGGTTAAAAGAGCGCCGGCTTTTGTCCAGGCCTCAAGTCCTGAGAGGATGTTGCCAACCACAGCGTCACCAGCCCCAGTATCCCCGGGTAGAGCATAAGTGGCCGAAGGATAATCGCCGGTTAGTCCTACGCCAAAAAGAGTGTCTTTTTTTACCGTGCCAACAGTAAGATTGGCCGCGTTGTAAGTTCCGGCTCCGGCAGCCGTAGTTAAAACCGTGCTCTGGATTGTATCGCCGTAAGGATAACCGGCTGTAACGGTTCCGGCGATTCCAAAAATGGTTTTCCCGCTCAAAATATTGCCTGCTATCAAATCAATATCCACCGCGTCCAATGTTGTCGCGCTGTAATAGCCGGCGCTTACAGAGGTAGTGGCGGCTGATAAAGTTTGAGTCGGCATTGTGCCGGTGATAAGCGCGCCTGCCTTGCTCCAAGCTTCCAAACCGCTTAAAATATCTGCGGCAGTACTGTCAGCAGCCGCGGTATCCCCGGGCAGAGTATAAGTGGCCGAAGGATAATCGCCAATCACGCTGAAAAGATCTACCCCGCTTTTTATCTTGCCCACAGTCAAATCAGCATCTCCTTCAGCATATCCTGTCCCATCGTGATAACCTAAGGTAATGGTCTGATTGGTTGTAGTGGGAGTAATAATCTGTTGTCCTACATTAGTCATTGTGCCAGCTACTCCCAAATAAGAAGTGCCAGAAAGCACTTTAGCAGCATCAATGGTGGGGATAGCTTCGTAAATCTGGGTGAGAGTATACATTGAGGAAGCTGGTGAGACTGAAGGAGAAAATGAATGATCGCCTTCAGTGGAAGTAGCGTTGGTAGTTAAACGGGTATAGATATTTGAAAGGGTATACATAGTGGCTGCCGGCGAAGCCGAGGGTTCAAGATTGCCGGCTTTGACGATAACGAAGACAATGGCTACAGAAATGATGATGGTGACAAAACTTAGGAAAATTGTCCTGAATCTGTTCATAGTTTTACGCAAAAATACAAAGTATTTCTTTTGCACTGAAAAGCAGATATTTTGTATTTAAGCGGTTAGTTTTATTATGTTTTATTTCTCTTAAAGAGAGATTGTGTGTTGCATTTTGCATAGTTTCTTATATTATTGTTCTTATTCTAATAATATCATAGCACAGAGAAAAAAAGGAAGTTCAATCCTCATTCTACTTGCTCCTAAGATTTAATACTCCTATTTGTTAAGGTTTACTAAATTTTTAATTACAAAGGCTACTGTAAGCGGACCAACCCCTCCTGGCACTGGAGTGATATAACTTGTTTTTTTGGAAACACTTTTAAAATCTACATCTCCTACTAACTTTCCCTCCAGATAACTTGAGCCACAATCAATAACTATTACTCCCCTCTTTGTCATCTTGGCAGTGATGAGATTTGATTTCCCAACGCCGGAAATTAAAATGTCAGCTTTTTTGGTAAACGAAGAAATATTTGGGGTAAATTTATTAATAACTGTCAAGGTTCCCCCCTTTTTTAAAATCCATAGGGTTAAGGGTAAGCCGGTCAATTTCCCTGAGCCAATTAGAACCACATTCTTTCTTTTAATTCTTAAATTATAAATTGTAAAAAGATAAGAAATTGCCTTAACGACGGGAGGTAAAATTTTTGAAGTTCCTTGATAAAATCTTCCCAAACTCTCAGTTGATAAAACATCAACATCTTTGCGTGAAGGAATTAGATTTAAAACTTTATTTGTATCTATATTTTTCGGTAAGGGGAGTTGAATTATTACTCCCGAATTTTTTGAGTTCTTACTAATTCTTCTAACCTCTTTTTGAAGTCTATTTTGGCTGATTTTTTTTGGGAAATTATATAACCTAAAATTAACTCCAGTATTTTCACAAAACTTTTTCTTTTGGCTGATGAAAATTTTAGAAACAGGTTCTTCTCCCACTAAAACTACGGCTAATCTTAACCTCAGATTAGATTTTTTAATCTCTTTTCTAAGAACATCGGAGATTTTTCCTGCTAATTTTTTGCCATCTAATATTTTGGTCATTATAGTAGAGGAAATTTCTTACACAATTTTTTTATTTCTCTTTTCACCCGCCTAAGTTTTGCTTCGCAAAATTTTGGCGGGTTAATTTTTGAACTTTCAATAACTTCGTTAATCCAATAAGCTATCTTTCGCATCTCCTTTTCCTTCATCCCTCGGCTGGTAAGAGATGGCGTTCCAATTCTTAATCCCGAAGGGTCAAAAGGCTTTCTCTGGTCGTAGGGAATTCCATTTTTATTGGTTACTATCCCAACCTTTTCTAATAAATTCTGGGCTTCTTTGCCCGAAAGTCCTTTATTGGTTAAATTAATTAGAATCAAGTGGTTATCGGTTCCTCCGGAGATTAAATCGAAATTGTATTTCTTGAGTTCTTCAGCCAAGACTTTAGCGTTTTTCACTATTTGTTGAATATATTTCTTAAATTGCGGTTTTTGGGCTTCTTTTAGCGCAACACCAAGAGCGCAAATTGTGTGATTATGTGGTCCTCCTTGAATTCCGGGGAAAACTTTCGGAAAAATCTTTTTCCGTAATGCTTCCCTGCAGATAATTATTGCTCCTCGCGGCCCCCTTAGAGTTTTATGTGTGGTTAAAGTCACAACATCTGCAAAAGGAAAAGGGCTGGGATGTACAGAGCCTGCAATTAAACCTGAAATATGGGCGATATCAGCCATTAAGTAAGCTGTAATCTTATGGGCAATCTGGGCGAATTTTTTAAAATTTACTTTTCTTGGATAAGCGCTGTATCCTGTAATAATTAACTTTGGTCGTTCTTTTTTAGCTAATTTTTCGATTTCTCTATAATCTAAAAATCCTTTTTTATTTACAAAATAATTAACAACTTTGAAATCCTGGCCGGAAAGAGAAACTTTTGCCCCTTGGCTTAGATGGCCGCCATGACTCAAGGCCAGGCTCATAATTTTATCGCCAGGATTTAAAAGTCCTCTTAAAACTGCGTAATTTGCCAGACTTCCAGAATAAGGCTGAACATTTACTGCCCATTTTTTTGGACTTATCTTAAAAACTTTTTTTACTCTTTCTTCAACTAACGTCTCTAATTCATCAATAATCCTTGTCCCCCCGTAATATCTCTTATATGGCCTCCCCTCAGAGTATTTGGCAATAAAGAGCGAGCTTAGAGCCTCTCTGACAGCTGTCGAAGCATAGTTTTCAGAAGCTATTAAATTCAAAGTCTCTTCGTGCCTTTTTCTTTCTTTGTCAATAAGAGCTGCAATTTTAGGATCTTTCTTTCGAATAATTTTAATGTCCATAAAATTAGTGTTTAAAACATCTAATATTAGTTAGCGCCATTGGAACTTTATATTTATTACAAAGATTAATTGTCTCTTTATTACGAATAGAACCACCCGGCTGAATAATTGCTTTTACTCCTGCCTTAATTAAAATTTCAGGGCCATCCGGGGATGGAAAGAAACCATCGGAGGCAGCCACTAAATTCTTAAGAGACACTTTTGAAAAATTTAGTTATATTTTTATCGTATTCGGCTGTTCGCTGAAAGACTTTTTTGGCTAGTTCTAATCGAATTTTCTCTGGAATCTCTTTCTTCTGTTTTAGGACCTTTATAATCATACCATAATCTTCCGGGTCAATGACTACTGCTACATATTTATAATTTTTAGCTGCGGCTCTAATCATTGTTGGCCCGCCAATGTCGATATTATCAACGGCTTTCTCAAGAATGTAATCTTTTTGAGTAATAACTTTCTCAAAAGGATAAACCCGCCTAAGTTTTGTTTTACAAAATTTGGGTGGGTAAAGGTTGCAAACTACCATATCAATTGGCTGAATACCCAATTTTTTAGCCTCTTTCTGGTGTCTTAAATTTTTCCGGTCGTAAAGCAATGCTCCTTCAATCTGGAAAGAAATTGTCTTCATTCTTCCGTCGAAAGCTTCCGGATTCCTGGTAATTTTTTCGATTGGAATTATTTTAATCCCAGTTTTTTTAAGAATTTTGGCCGTCCCGCCAGTTGATACTATTTCCCAACCTAATTTAGTCAAATTTTTAGCAAAATCGGCTATTCCTATTTTATCCCAGACACTAATCAAAGCTCGTTTTTTCATTTTCTTTTAAATTTTGACGGCTCCTCCAGTAACATAAAACCTAAAGAAAATATTGCAGCTATTATAAAAGCTATATTAATTTTGGGAACAAAAAAGAAGAATATTGCTAAAACTAAAAATAAAAAAAATCTAGAAATATTTATAATTATTTCTCGATAAATTATGAATTCATCGGTTTCTGCTCCTTTCAGGGCTGCTTTTTCATAAAACAGGGTCTGGAAAGGAATTCCGGCTGTGGTTCGGGAAATTCTATAAAGAGTGTGGGACAGGAAGGCGCCGAAAGGGGTTACCACAAAGTATTTTATTATCCAGGCCACAGAGGTTAAAAAGGAGCCAATGTTTAAAAGTCTGGGCCGGTTAATGGTGTCAGTCATTTTTCCCATATATAGAGTAAAAAAGGCTGAAAATCCCAAAGCAAAAGAGGTGATTCCTCCCATAACTGAATATTGGATGGCTAAAATAAACATAAAAATAGGCCACAAATAAGCATTCATCGCCACTTCCATACCGTTAAAAGCGAAGGCTAAAGAAGTTTTTCGATTTCCTTTTTTGAAAATTCTGCTCCAGGCCTTTTTATAAGAATCGGTGTAAATTTCATGAATTTCTTTGGAAAGAAATAAAGGAATGGCAGAGGCAAAAAGGATAATTAACACTACCATAAATAAAACCGGATAGTTAAAGGCAGTTAAAATCCATCCTCCAATAATTGGACTGACAACGACGGGGACCAACATGGCAATGTTCATTTTCCCTACCTCCATTCCTCGATGATCTTTTTCCGAAAAACGAGCAAAATCAGTATGAAAGGCTGGCCAAAAAAGAGTCATTCCTAAGACTTTTAAAATGATAGCCAAAGGTATGAATAAAAACGATCGATAAAGAAAAAATAGGCAGAGATAATATCCAAAGAAAAAAAAGTGACTAAAAAGCATGCTGTGTTTTAACCCGATTTTTGCCATTATTTTTCCTCCATAAACTACCAAAATCCCATAAAGACCATGAATTACTCCAAAGAATAAAAGGGTAGAGGGAAGAGATCTCTCAAAATAAAGATAAAGATAAATCGGCTCAAATATTAAAACCATTCCCAGGGCTAAATAACGGATAGCAACGCTGGCGAAAAACTGACTAGCCTCTCTTTTTAGGAAATAATGTAAAAAATAAATTGGAGAGTAGTGTATGGGCATGTTTCTTGATTGTATTTAGTCGAATGAAAAATTAAAAATAAAAAAAATATTTAACTTTAAATTTTGAGATTGGCATTGGCCTTTATTCCTTTCCAGTTTTTTCTCTCGCCCGCTTTCCGGTGGGAACAAGCAGCCCTTGCTATCATTGCTGCATTATCAGTACAGAATTGATTGTCTGGCATTAAGTACCCAGTGCTTGGTATTTCTTGTTGAATTTTCTCTTTAAGCTGTTTTCTCAACTCTTTGTTCGCCGCCACTCCTCCACTTAGTAATATTGTTTTTACTTTATAATGCTTAGCTGCCTTTAGGGTTTTTTTAATTAAAACGTCAATTATTGCTTGTTGAACTTCGACACACATTGCCCGAATAAAGTTCTTATCTTTTCTTTCTTTGGGTCTTTTGTCTTTGACTTTATACAATACGGCGGTTTTTAATCCAGAAAAACTGAAATCATAATCTTTAGTATAAATCATCGGTCGGGGAAGTTTAATTTCGAATGCAACCCTACGGGGAGTCCTCTTCGAGTCCAGCAGATTTCGTGCTTCGGATTTCCATCGCCGAGCAAGCTCGGCTATGGCCGGTCCTCCCGGATAGCCTAATCCCAAAATCTTAGCCACCTTATCAAAACACTCACCAGCCGCATCATCACGAGTTTCCCCCAGTAATTTATATTCGACCGAAGGGAGAATATCTCTGGAAGCATATTTCCCAATACTTTCGATTAGAATCAACTGAGTATGGCCGCCAGCAACTGATAAACAAATAGCTGGAAATATATCTTTTTTCTGAATCTTAATTTCTTCTCTAATAAAGTTGGCAAAAATATGTCCTTCTATATGATTAACCGATATAATTGGCAACTGCCAGTAATAAGAAAGGGCTCTTGCAAAATTGATTCCTACCCATAAAGCAGGCTCTAACCCCGGACCTATTGTTATTGCAATAGAATTAATTTTTGGTTTCTTATAATTTGCTAAAAATTTTTCTAACTTTTTATAGAGATGCTCTTCTCTTGTTAATATTTCTTTAAATTTTTCGAATTTTTTCTTTTGGGCTCTTGATTTATCTTTGACTTTCACTAACATACCGGCTTTTTTTAATGCTCTTTTTAGAACTGGCACTAAATTTTTCTGATGCTCTCTTTTAGCTAAAGTCGGCACCACTCCTCCCCATTTTTGATGAATCTTTATTTGGGAGGAAATGATATTAGACAAAATTCTAAAGCGAGACTTCTGACACTTAGCCAAGGCAATGGCTGTTTCATCACAAGAAGTTTCAATAGCAAGAATAATCATATTTTTAAGACCTGATAATTTTTGGCGGGGAAGTGGTTAAATCCAAAACTATAGACGGCTTGCTTTTGGCCAAATTTCCAGCATCAATAATTAAATCTGGCTGATGTTCCTTTCTCTTAAATTGCCGTAAAACTTCTTTAATATTGCCAGAAGCCGGTTTTCCAGAAATATTAGCCGATGTACCAACGAGAGGTATGTCTAGTTTTTTTAATAGAAAATTCATTGGTTTAAGGTCTGGAATCCGAAGAGCAATCGTATTTTTAGCTACTCCGTAAATTCTCATTTTTGTTTTTTTATTGCCCCGCACCGAATTTTTGCTGGTGCGGAGTCTTTTTAAGACAACTGTTACTCTTCCTGGCCAGACTGTTTCTAAGAACTTTTCCTGTACCTTGTTTATTTTGGCTATTTTCTTGGCTGCCTCAATATTCTTGACAAATATGGGAATTGGATTCTTCGGGGAACGTTGTTTTATCTGAAAAACTTTTTTTACGGCTTTCCTGCTCGTAGCATCGGCTACTGGAATATATACGGTATCAGTGGGGAAAATAATAACCCTACCCTGTTTTAATAAATTAATTACCGAAATCAGCTTTTCTTTTTCTATCTTCTTAAGGTTAATCTTTATTGTCTGCATCTTCTAAGAATTCTAAGGCCAACTTAATTGCTCCTATTGCTGGAATTTGCCTTGGCCGAATAAATTCAACTTTTGGGGCTATTTTTCTAACTTCTTTTTTTATTTTATTTAAAACAACCGGTGACTTTAAAGTGCTACCCACTAAAACTAAAGGAAAATTCTCTTTTTCAAAATTCAATTTTTTTATAACCTGGGCTGCAGCTAAGGCTAATTCTTTTCCTCCTTCAATTAAAATATCTTTAGCAATTTTATCTCCTTTCTTGGCAGCTCTATTGATTAATGGAGATAATAAAGAAATCTGTTCGACAAAATCTTTTTTATAATCAAAGTAAACTCTTTCCATCAATTTCTCTTTTCCCCTGATCTTCCATTTTTGAAAAACTAAATCAGTGAGCTTGGTTTCTTCTCCTCTGCCATCGAGCTGTCGGCAGACCATTCTTAAGGCTCTACGACCCAACCAGAAACCCGAACCATCATCTCCTAAAAACCAGTCCCAACCGCAAGCCATTTCCTCCTTTCCTTTTTTCCAGCCCATGGCCACAGAACCGGTCCCAGAAATTAAAACCACCCCCGCTTTTTTATCGGTACCAGATCTAAAAGCTGCCAGTTGATCCCCCTCAATAATTATTTTTTTATCAGAAAATCGATTAAATTCCGGATATTCAAGAAGGTTTTTTTTAATTATTGTTTTTTTCTTTTTATCTTTCTCTATACCGGCAGCTAAAGCAAGATAAATTATGGCAATTCTTTCTTTCTGATATTTTTTTAAAATATTTCCAATCGCCTTTCTTATATTTAAAACCGCTATTTTCATCCCAACCTTTAGAGGATTAGAAGAACCTGTTTCAGCTTTAATCAGAACCTTACCCCTCAAATTAGCTAGGGCGGCAATTGTCTTTGTTCCTCCTCCGTCTATCCCAATAACATATTGAATTTTTTTTTCTTTCATTGGCTTTTTTCAGTATATCATTTTTTCAGCAACGATAAGAGCCCCGAAAAATGGGGCTCATTGTTGTTAATTAAAAAAGAAATTACTTTCTCTTTTTGACGTTTTTTCTAAATTGACTATAGAAAATTTGATTATCGGCAACATTTTCCATTACTAAGGAATGGGGGCCAATAATACAATCTGACCCAATTAGAATACCGGGCATTAAAGAAGTATTAATTCCTATTGTAACATTTTCTCCAACAATCACTCCCAAAGACTTCAAACCAGTAGTTATCTTCTGTTTCTTGTTTTTAATTTTTATTTCTCCTCGGTCAATTCTGGCATTGGCGGTAACTGTTCCAGCCCCCACCTTACAACCCCGACTGAAAATAGAATCTCCGAAAAAACCTGAATGAATATGACAATCTTCCTGAAAAATTGAATTTTTAATCTCGGCTCCTCCTCCAACCAAAGTATTCTCTTCCAAATTAGTATATCCCCTAATCAAAGAATTAGTTCCAATAATGCAATCTGACCCTATATAACAAGGACCTTTAATTGCAGCTCCTTCAAAAATTTTCACACGTTTACCAATATAAACCTTTCCCTCAATTGTCGCTTTTTTTGAAATTTTGGCTGTATTATTAAATTTTTTATTTAAAAACTTATCGAAAATACATCTCTCTATTTGAAACAAATGCCAGGGGTATTTTAGGGGAGGAGCAATTTTTTCGATAACAATTACTCGGATATTGTTTCTTTTGGCGTACAAAGATAAAGCATCTTCAAAGTCGTAGATATTTTTTTTAACCTTCTGATAAACTATAAAAAAATCCTGAGATAAAAGATAAACACCAACTACTTTTATATTTGAGAGTGTTTTGCCTCTCTTCGGTTTTTCCACAATATCTACAATCTTGCTGCCTTTGAGTTTCATTATGCCGTAAAGTTCGGGCTGATCAGTTTTTTGACCGGCTAAAACAGTTTGAATATTAAATTTTTTGCTCGTTGATTTTAATTTTTTAACTATCTCTCCTCCGTCAACTCGTTCAGCGTTCAAAACAAAAAAAGGACCAGAGATCAAGTTCCTGGCCTGCCAAAGAGCATTGCCCATTCCTTTTGGTTGTTTCTGACAAAGATATTTTATTTTTAACCCGCCGAAAAGCTGATAAAGAACAAGTTCCTTTTCAATATCTCTTTTTGGCCCCTGAATAATAATTAAATCTTTTATTCCTGCTTTTCTTAAGCTTTCTAAAGTATACCAAATCAAAGGCTTGCCCATTATTTTAACGAGACTTTTATGTTTTCGATTTAAGGGCCAAAAACGGGAAGACCCGCCGGCAGCTAAAATTACAGCCTGCATAAAAAAATTAAATTAAGAATCAAGGATTTTTAAAAGAGTTTTAGCCAGTTTATTGGGATCGTGACGAACAAGCCCATTTTTCCTTAGAAAGTTTCCTTTCATAACCTGGATTTTTCTATTTTTAAGATTATCTTTGCTGCATTTAACAAAAGTTGCTCCTTCTCTTTCATACTTTACTACTCTTACCGGTGACGGTCTTTTGTTATTGAAAATAACATAATTTAAAAACTTTCCTCGGACAACATCTCTCCTCTTACGGGAAGGATGATCTGACCAACTTAAATATTTCTCAACTTCATCGATAAAATCTGAGCCAGTGAAATTATTTGTTTCTCCGAGCTTAGTCATTAAATTACAAATGTAAACTTTTTTAGCTCTACTTTTACGAATTGACCTTGATATACTTCTCACTAGAAGGTTGGGGATAATACTTGTATAAAGATCTCCTGGACCAATAACAATTAAATCAGCTTTCAAAATAGCTAGTCTTGCTTTAGGATTTATTTTAACGTTTGGTTTTAAATAAACTTTTTTAATTTTTAACCTAGCATCGTGTTTGGGAACATCAATATTATCCTCACCTTTAATGACCTGGCCGTTTTCCAAGACGGCGTGAAGGTTAGTATCTTGCAAGGTTACCGGGATAACCTCTCCTTTAATATTTAAAATTTTTCCTGCCTCCTCAATTGCCTTTTCAAAGTCTCCTTTTATCCTTTCCAGGGCAGTAATGAAAAGATTGCCGAAACTATGACCGGCCAACCCTCCCTTTTTGAAGCGGTAATTAAAAAGGCTGGCTAATACTCTTTCTGATTGGGAAAGAGCGACCAAGGCTCTTCTAACATCGCCTGGAGGTAAAATGCCAAAATCTTCTCTTAAAATCCGAGAAGATCCCCCATTGTCAGCCATTGTCACAATAGCTGAAAGGTTAACCGGATATTTTTTTAAACCAGAAAGAACCGTATACACTCCTGTCCCTCCTCCGATGACCACAATATTTTTTTTAATCATATTTTAGCTTTTATTTAAACTCGTTGGTAACGGCCTTCCACTCTATTTTCCTTTTAACGGTATGCCAGGGTTTCTTAAAATGAGGCCATTGATCTTCGAAAATCGCTCTTTCTTTTTTATAAAAAACGCCTATTGGCACTCTTTTATTTTTATCAAATCCGTAATCCCATTCCTTGGATTTCTTTAAGGCCTCTCTGAGATTTTTAGAATCGTGATTTTGGCTTCCTATCTTATAAATATTTTTTTGAAAATACGGAATAACGTTATGAAAAATTATACAAGGCTGCAAGACGTCAATAAAAGAGAATCCCTTATGGTTTATTGCCTCTTTTATAAGATTCTTCAAGTGAAGAATATCTAAAGCGTAGCCTCTGGCAACAAAACTTGCTTGACTTTCAAGGGCCATGGCAATGGGGTTTAATGGCGTTTCGGCTACACCAAAGGGGGTTGAAGCTCCGGTGAATCCTTTCTCTGAAGTTGGAGTGGCTTGACCGGTAGTTAAAGAAAAAACCTGGTTATTGTGAACAATCATTGTAATATCTGTATTATAACGGCTCGCATGAATAAAATGGGAAATGCCTTCAGCATAAGTGTCGCCATCTCCGCCAAAACCAATAACCGTTAACTGACGATTAGAGATTTTAGTTCCCAGGCAAACCGGTAAAACCCTGCCGTGAATTCCGTAAAAACCATTTACATTAATGTAATCATAAATTTTGGCATGGCAGCCAATACCGGTTACAATCACCACATCTTTGGCTTGGATTTTTCCTTCATTAACTAAATCAGCCATTGCCTCTCTGGCAGCGCTAAGAATTCCATTGTCCGGACATCCCGGACACCAAGTAATTTCTTCTTTTGTTTTTAAATTTTCAGCTTTCATGATTTTTGTTTTATTTCTTGAACCAAAATATCAGGAGTAAAAGGTCGGCCATCGTATTTGAGAACCTTATTTTGAACAATTAGGCCTGTTTGTTCGGTAATTACGTCGGCCAAAAGTCCCGTGACGCTGTTTTCAACTAAGAAAACTTTTTTAGATTTCTTCATTTCTCTTGCCACCGCCTCTCTCGGAAATGGATCAATATAAGAAACCTGTAAAAATCTAAAATCCTTTAATCTGGGTAAAGCATCAATTATTGCGCCTTTGGTTGAACCCCAGCTAATCAATAAATTTCTTCCTTTACCGTATAAAGAAACAGGCTTCATTGCTCTGATTTCTTTAACAAAATAATGATTTTTTTTGAGACGATTATCACTCATTTTAATAATTGAATCAGGGTCTTCAACAGTATGACCATATTCGTCGTGTTCATAGCCTGTAGCCCGGCTAACTGGACCTTGCCCCGGAACAGCTCTAAGAGATATCCCCTTTTTAGTAATCTGGTAGCTTTTATATTTTCTCCCCGGATTTTGAAGAATAAATCTTCGGCTGCTTATCCGACTTTTCTTCATTTCATCAAAACTATAATTGCTTTCCCCTAAGTGTTTATCTCCTAAAATTATTACTAAAGCTCTGTATTTTGACGATAAATAAAAAGCTTCCTGGATTCTTATTATAGTCTCTTGGGGGTCGCCCGGGGCAACAACAATTTTTGGAAATTCGCCGTGCCCACAGTTTAAGGCGAATTTTAAATCACCCTGACCCGTGTAGGTTGGTACTCCGGTTGAAGGAGCTGTTCTTTGTGCCAAATAAACCACCAGCGGCAGCTCTGCCATTCCAGCTAAGCTTAAAGTTTCGGTCATTAAAGCAAAACCGCCCCCCGAGGTACCAACCATCACCTTGGCTCCGGCAAAGGAAGAACCTAAAGCCGCATTAACCACTCCAATTTCGTTTTCTAACTGAGCCACTAAAATATTATATTTTAATTGTTTCTTAGCTAAAAAGTGCAAAACGGGGGTAGCCGGAGTCATTGGATAGGCCAAATAAATATCCATTCCAGAGGCTAAAGCTCCCAGAGATATTCCTTCGTTTCCTGTAAAAAAATATTTCCGGGGTCCTATCTTTTTGACATTTTCTCGCTTTTTGGCCAAATTACAACCTTCTTCTATTGCTTTTTTTATTAAACCGTTTTTCCCTTTAAATTCTTTTTCTGCAGCATCAAATAAAACTTGCTCGTCAACTCCCAGATATTTTAAAAGATAACCTATGAAGATATCGTTTCCTAAAATCTTGGGGCCTTTTATTTTGTTTAGAATTGTCTCAATATCAAGCGAATGCATCCTTTTTCCTTTCAGACCCTTGCTTCCGATAACGAAACCCTCTTTATTAAGGTTTTTCTGGTGTAAATTTATGGTATTTTGATCCAAGGCCAGAATAATGTCATATTTTTCTCTGTGGGAGTAAACTGGTTTGTCAGAAATTCTTAAAATATTAAAATTATGCCCTCCTCTTATTAAAGAAGGGTAATCCCGATAATTAAAAACATAATAACCCAAATTACAGAATACTTTTCCTATAAAATAGGAAGTGACGGCTGAACCTTGGCCGGCTTTTCCTCCAATTAAAATTATTTTTTCCATATTAAGGCAATAGCATCACAAATATTGGGGCTAATTACAGTTTATTCTACGGTCACGCTCTTTGCGAGATTGCGGGGTTTATCAACATCGCAACCTCTTAAAACTCCCATATGATAAGCAAAGAGCTGCAAAGGAATGACGCTTAAAATTGGGGTTAACATTTCAAGGGTCTTTGGAATATAAATTACGTCATCTGCTAAATCTTTTATCTTTCTATTCCCTTCGGTAGTTAAAACTATCACCTTTCCTTTTCTGGCTTTGATTTCTTCGATATTAGAAATCATCTTTTCATAAACTGAATCTTCTGGACAAATAGCCATTGTTGGGAAGTCTTCGTCAATCAAAGTAATGGGACCGTGCTTCATTTCGCCCGCAGCGAATCCTTCTGCGTGAAGATAAGATGTTTCCTTTAGTTTGATAGCGCCTTCAAGAGCAATGGGATAATTATATTTTCGTCCTAAATAAGCAAAATTATTATACTTAGAATATTTTATAGCAATTTTTTGAATCTTATTATTCGTTTTTAAAATTTCTCTCGCTTTCTCCGGAATAAGTGCTAATTCTTGAGCAATCCGCCGACCTGTCGCTAAAGACATGTCACGTTGTCGTCCCAAAAATAAAGTCAAAAGAGCCAAAACAACTAACTGAGAAATGAAGGCTTTTGTTGAAGCTACAGCAATCTCTGGTCCAGCGTGATTATATATACCGGCATCCGTTTCGCGGGCAACCATACTTCCCACTACATTAGTAATACCCAAAGTAAGAATATTTTTCCGCTTAGCTTCACGAACTACTGCCAAAGTGTCGGCTGTCTCCCCGGATTGGCTGATAGTTATTACGGCCGTAGAAGGATCGAGAATGGATTTTTTATAGCGGAATTCTGAACCATAGTCTGTCTCAACAGGAATCCCGGCATACTCTTCAAGCATATATTCTCCCACTAACGCGGCACAGCGAGCAGTCCCGCAAGCTCCGATAATGATTCTTTGGATTTCACGTAGTTTATTTTCCACCCCCGCTATCCCTCCTAATCTTGCCAGTCCCTCTTTCTTAATCAATCTTCCCCGTAAAGCATTTTCAATTACTTCTGGTGCCTCAAAAATTTCTTTTAACATAAAATGAGGGTAGCCTGATTTTTGGGCCTTTTCTAAATCCCAATCTATTTCTTCAACCCGTTCGGTTTTACTCGGGGTTGATCCCGAGTTTATTGAAAGATTAATTGGTTTTTCCTTTTTGTTTTGAGAAAGATCGGTAATAAAAAAAATCTCGGGAGTTAAAACGGCAACCTCTCCATCATCAAGATAAACCACCTTTTTCGTCCTGCCAATAATGGCTGAAGGATCTGAAGCAACGATGTATTCTTTCTCTCCCAAGCCAATCAAAAGTGGTGAAGAGTTTCTGGCTACGACAATCTTTTCTGGATCATCCCGGGAAATTATTGCCAAACCATAGGTTCCTCTAATTAATTTCAGAGCTTTTGTTACTGCTTCTTCTAAATTACCATTAAAAAATTTTTCGATCAAATGAATTATAACTTCAGTATCGGTCTTTGATGAAAATTGATGCCCCTCTCGGGTAAGTTTTTTCCGCAGAATCTTATAATTTTCAATAATTCCATTATGGACAAGATAGATATTTTTTTTGCAATCTAAATGTGGATGAGCATTTTTCTCGTTTGGTTCCCCATGCGTGGCCCAACGAGTATGAAAAATTGCTGGACTTCCAGAAAAACCAGATTGCTTGATTTTTGCCTCCAATAAATCAATCCGGCCAGCCACTTTAATCAAATGGATTTCTTTTTTAGCTGAATCGAAAATAGCCATACCTGCCGAATCATATCCTCGGTATTCTAAACGCTTTAGGGCTTCAAGCCCAATCGATAAAGTATTCTGTTTTCCGATATAGCCAACTATGCCGCACATAAAATTATTTTTAATTCTACATCTTATTTCAAAAAAAGAAAAGAGGCCGCTGACCCGGAGGTGAAATTTCCGAGCTAGCGGCCTTTGTCTACTATTAGTCAGTTTAGGTCAATTTATTTTAGATGACGCCAGGTTAGGTGTCCTGCAATGGCGATTAATAATAATTCTCCACCCAGAAAAGTCTTCCAGAAAGGTGATTCCTCCTCTCTGGGTAATTGGCCGCCAGTTGGTGGCTGACCACCAGTTGGTGGTAGCATCTTAGGAACTTCGGCCATTGGCGTCTTATGAGCCTCAAGCGTCAGCGTCGGCGAAGGGATTGGTGTGGGTGTCGACGTTGGTGACGGTGATGGCGCCAGTGTTGGCGTGGACGTGGGCGTTGATGTCGGTGTCGGTGTTGACGTAACCCTCAGGCACGGAGGGAAGCTTTCGCTTTTCTCCGGATTAAGAGCGAGATTAACATTTATGTCCACCTCCACCCGAAGCGCGTTGGCCCGGGAGTCGACGTTGACCGTCAACAGAGGATCATACTCGAATTCCAGGACCGCGCCGCCAGCCAAATTCACGTCAACGCTCGTCATTACACCAGGGACGGGCTGGAACTTAGGGTCTCCTCCCCGCGATGGTGGAATATGCTGCGCCAGCATGAGCGGTACGCTGTAGCTGACCTTCTTATTCGTCAAGTTCTTGACCGTGATCAGACCGAACACGTTACCGTCCGCATCGCAACTCGCAGCGACAAGAGTCACGCGAACCGGAGCCGACGAATACGCATCGCTCTTACTGATCTGAAAAATGCTGACTACTATCAGCAGCAAAACTACTAACAGTGAACTAAAAAAGACCCCTCTGTTCATTACTACGCCTCCTTGATACTAGGGGAGCCTGCTAACCATTAGGTTAGCTTCGCTACCAATTAGACACTATAACAAAGTATTCAAAGAAAGTCAAGCCCGAATAAGTCTCAGGCGGATATCAAAAAACCGCCTTCTTGCCTACCTAAATTTCGAAGAAACTTTGGCGGGCTTGGCGGTTTTTTGATTAGATTAAACTAGAATTTAAATTATTGCGGTAATGCAGATGCACAAGCGGGTATCTGCATAAGTTGTTGCAATGTTTGTTGACATTGTTGCACTGTGGCTTGTATTGTTTCCGCACACTCTGCTTGAGCCGCTGCTGTTAATTGGGGTATAACTTGGGTATCTATATTTGCTTTGCATTCTGCTTCTGCTTTTTTAGGAACACTCACTGTAAGTGTATAATAAGTCCAACCAGCCAAAGCAATTAAAATTACAATTAAAACTACAATAATGATATTTTTTGAATTGCCCATGTTTAAACTTGTTATCAATATTTTAAAAAAAACCGACCTTTATATTTATATAATTATTCTATCATTAAATCGTTTTTTTAGAAATCAACTTAATAAAATTGTATCTTTTCTTATTATACCAAAAAACCGCCTTCTTGGCGATTTATAAAGTTAACTAATAACTAAAAACTATAAACTAATAACTGAAAATTACTTTGTAATTTTTATTGGCTCCGCGGGTAGGAATCTCACTGCTCGCTTCGCTGCGCTTTAGACACCCACGGCACTTCGTCCTGAGCTCAGTATCGAAGGATTTCTAACGTTTTCGCCTCAACGGCGAAAGCCTGTTTTCCTACACGGGAAAACACCCAGTTTTCCCGACCCCTTTCTGTGGTTCTCATCCTCCCCCTCCGCAATCATCACAAATCAAAAACACCCATAAAGGGTGTCTTGATTTTGGGAGCTCCCCCTATTGGACGCGTTTAGAACCATTGATTGGAGAAAGATGAGGGAAGAATTAGATAAATTAGCTCCTTTGGTTGCGGGACTTGGACGGTGTTAGAAGCTGTTTATTGTAGAGTATTTAAACTATTTCACTTTAGCAAATAACAAATGATCCATCAGTTTATTGTCTTTTAGGACATCTTTTCTCAATCTCCCTTCATATTTATACCCTGCTTTTTCTAAAACTCTTACCGAGGCTTTATTGAATGGGAACACATCAGCGTATACTCTTTTTAATCCTAATTTAGTAAAGGCATACTTTGTTACCAATTTTACAGCAAAGGTCATAATTCCTTGTCCCCAATACTTTTCTCCTAACCAGTAACCTATTTCTGCTTTATGGACTTCGATCTTATCAAGACCAATACCTCCTATAATTTTTCCATTTATATCAATAGCAAAATTAATTTCGGTTCTCTTTTTTTTCTTTTGTAATTTTAAATTGTGGTTAATCCAAAAACGAGCATCCTTTTTCTTATAAGGATAAGGGATTCTTAAGGTATTTCTTGCTATTTTCTTACTGTTTATATTCTTTGTTAAAGACTCCTCGTCTCCTTTTCTAAGGGGCCTTAATATAAATTGTTTTGAGTGAATAGTGGGCATAATTATTAGCGTTTTATTTTTCTATTCTATCAAAAAATCGCCTTCTTGGCGATTTTCTGAAGCTAACTCCCCCTACAGGACGCATTCAGAACCTTAGATTGGGGTAAGATTAGGGAAAGCCTTAGAGATTTGGAACCCCTTATGGCTACTTATCTAAATCCTCTGGCTAAACGGTGTTATTAAAGACCGTTTGAGATAAACAAAAAGGCCTCGATACTCTATTGAGCCGAGGCTTTATTCCCTCCTATTCTTGAAGACTATCGAGAAGATTAGCAATGTTACGCACAAGACCCATTGTTGGTATGATTTCGTCAGCTTCTGGAAAGTTAAATCTACTAACAGTGTTAACGACCACTTTGGCTCCAACTGCTTTAATCTGTGGAATTATTTTGTTTGCATCACCTGCTGGTATATCGCCAAAGTGTAGTATAACTACATCTACTCCTTTGGCAATATCAACAACTCTTTCTACGTCTGGCCCGTGGCCGAAGCCATAGCGTTCGAGATTGGTCCAGCTAACATCTAATATTTCAAAACCTTTTCTTCTTAGTAGTTGTTCAACTGACCCCCAAAGAAAAGCAAGTTTGTCTTCGTAATCAACGATTAGAACTTTCACGGTTAGCTCTCCTTTAAGCCTTAGAGGCCGGCTTCTGCCAGCTCACGGAACCAACAGGCTGCAGCAAGCAGAAAGACGAGCTGCTCAGACCTATCCGTATTATGTGGAAGATAAAGAATCCATTCCTTGTCTTCTTTAATCATATGCTCCCATTCATTGTGGGACGGGTCAAAACCACAGGCATTTCCTGGACAATTCCAGGAACGAAGTCCGTGTTCATTGTCTATATGAACATTGAATTCGAATTCTAATGCCGTTTCCCCAAAGTATTGCTTTCCTGCGGTAACAAGACGCTGCTGAATTCTCTCTATCTGTTCTCTGGTTAGCGTCTTAAAGAAACGAACCACACTAATGTGGAAATAAATGTTAGCACTTGCACTATAGTTACCTTTCTTTGGGAAAGAAACTTCTACTCGTAATTTCTCAGTATGATCGTGTAGCGGCATTTCTTCTCTCCTCCGTTCGTGGCTGTTCTTGGCAATCCTTATTCAATTGAGAAAGTGCGAAACTCTCTCTGTTAATTTTATATCTTAACGGCTTCCGAAAATAAGTCAAGTCTACTATCAAAAAACCGCCTCTATGGCGATTTTCTGAAGCTAACTCCGGGAGTAGGACTCGAACCGTTAAATCACGATATTGATTAATTTTCCCGGGACGAAGATCACTCTCTTAATTGTTCTACTTTTTAACCATTTTTTTACTTTTTCCAGGGAAGTTGCCAATTCTCTGGCTTTTTTTTCTGAAATACCAGCTTCAACATCAATTTTATCACGGACTTTACCATTTATCTGAATAATCATCACTATAACCTTTTCTTTAATTAATTTTGGGTTATATTTTGGCCAAGGTTGATTATGAATGGAGTTTCGTATATTAAAATGTTTATCCTCCGACCCTCGTCGGCCGTAGCCGACTTCGGTCGGCGAAGGCCGAAGCTTTCTAGTCAAAGAGGACCAGAGCTCTTCGGTCAAATAAGGAGTGAAGGGCGATAAAATTTTCAAGAAATTTTTAAAATCCTCTTTTCCTAATCCATCCTTTCCTTCTATTTGCCAGGCATTACAAAATTCCATTAATGAGCTAACAGCTGTGTTAAATTTTAAAGACTCAATATCTTCTGAAACTTTTTTAATTGTTCTGTGGAGTATTTTTTTCAAATCTAGGGAGCCTTGAGATTCTGGAGCAGCAAGAAATTGTCCGGCTAATTTCCAAACTCTTTCCAAAAACCTTTTAGATCCCTTTACTCCTTTCGTGTCCCAGGCAATCATTTGTTTAAAGGGCCCCATAAACATCTCGTAAATTCTCAGAGTATCGGCACCATATTCTTCTATAATTTGTTCAGGACGTATAACATTGCCTTTGGACTTGGACATTTTAATTCCTCCCTCGCCAAGAATTATTCCGTGAGAAGTTCGTTTTTTGTAAGGTTCTGAGCCAAGAGATTTTGGTACAGCCCTGATATCCCACAAAAATTTATAGATAAAACGAGAATATAATAAATGTAAGGTGGTATGCTCCATGCCCCCATTGTACCAGTCCACCGGCATCCAATATTTAAGTAATTTCTGATCGGCTAACTTTTTTTCGTTTTTAGGGTCGCAATAGCGAAGGTAATACCAATTGGAACCTGCCCAGTTTGGCATAACATCGGTTTCTCTCTTAGCTTTGCGGTCGCATTTTGGACATTTAGTGTTCACCCATTTCTCAAGGGCTGCCAACGGAGATTCGCCGGTCTCGGTGGGCTGATATTTTTCAACAAGGGGGAGTTCAACCGGTAAATCCTTTTCTGGTACAGACACCCAGCCACATCCTTCACACCTAACCATTGGAATTGGCTCTCCCCAATATCTTTGGCGAGAAAAAATCCAATCTCTTAATTTATAATTGATCGTTTTTTTTGCCAGACGCTTGCTGGCTAGCCACTCAATAATTCTTTCTTTTGCCGCCCCGGATTTCATTCCATTAAATCTGCCAGAATTAATTAATATCCCTTCTCCTTCATAGGCCCTCTCCTTGAGTCCACCTGAAACGACCAAAGAAGCTCTTTTTGAAGTTGACCTTGAGGGCTGCGCAGGGTGGATTACCTCAATTATTGGCAGGTTATATTTTCTGGTAAAATCAAGGTCTCTTTGGTCGTGAGCAGGTACTGCCATAATGGCTCCGGTACCGTAGTGAATTAAAACATAATCTGCTATAAAAATTGAAATTTGCCGATTGTTTATTGGATTAATGGCTTTAACTCCCCTAATTTCTACTCCAGTTTTTTCTTTAATCTCGCTTAGTCTTTCTTTTTCAGTTTTCTTCTTGGCTTGTTCAATATATTTCTTAACGCTTTCTAAATTCTCAATTTTTGATTCTAATTGTTCAATTACCGGATACTCCGGAGATAAAACTAAATACGTACAACCAGATAAAGTGTCTGGCCTAGTGGTAAATACGGAAATCTCGTGTTTCGTGCTTTTAATTTTGAATTTTATTTCTGTTCCTTCGGATTTTCCTATCCAATCTCTTTGTAACGTTTTGACTCTTTCTGGATAATCAATGTTATCTAAATCTTTAATCAATCTCTCGGCGTATTTGGTGATTTTTAACATCCACTGTTCTTTTTCTTTTTTAATAACTTTTTGACCGCAGCGTTCACAGTGACCATCGACTACTTCTTCATTGGCCAAACCGATCTTGCACGAGGGACACCAATTGATTGGTATCTCGGCTTTATAAGCCAAACCCTTTTTAAAAAGTTGGACAAATATCCATTGGGTCCATCTGTAATAAGCCGGGTCGGTAGTGTTAATTTCTCGGCTCCAATCAAAAGAAAGTCCTAGTCTTTTTTCCTGACGTTTAAAAAAAGCGGCGTTTTTCTCGGTAACGGTTCTTGGATGAATCCCCGTCTTGACGGCGTAGTTTTCGGTTGGAAGCCCGAAAGCATCCCAACCCATCGGGAACAAAACATTAAACCCCTCCATCCTTCTTTTCCGAGCAATAATGTCTAAGGCTATATAACTCCGGCAATGTCCTACGTGCAATCCTTCACCCGATGGGTAAGGAAATTCAACTAAAATATAGCTTTTTGGTTTTCTAAGCAAGTCTTTGGCTAGATAAAAATCTCTTTCTTCCCAAATCCTCTGCCACTTCTTTTCAATTTTTTGCGGATTATATATCTCCATAACTAAATCTGATTATTCAATTTATCATAAAAAAACAGCTTTCTCAAACCCCCACACCATAACGAGCATAAATTCCATTTATTTGCGCAAAGCGCAATGCTCGTTATGGTGTGGGGGAAAGCTGCTATTTTTTAAAAAAATTATGCTAAATATTAAATAATTTTTTAGTATTTTGGCAGGTTATCCGAGTTACTTCTTCAAAAGTTATATTTTTAATTCTTGCAATTTTTTGAGCAACATATTTAATATAAAGAGGTTCATTCCTCTGGCCTTCGTGGGGGGGCGGAGTTAAATAAGGAGCATCAGTTTCAATTAAAATTTTCTCTAAGGGTAATTTTTTTACTATTTCCTGCCAATCTGGCGCTCCTTCTATCTTTTTAAAAACTAAGCCATTGAATCCAAAATAAAGGCCCATTTCTAGATATCTCTGTGCCTGCCTTTCATCTCCGGTAAAACAATGAACAACCCCGTTAATTGCTGAAATGTTAGATTGTCTAATTATCTGAATAAGGTCATCGTGAGCCATTCGACAATGGAAAATTACTGGCAAATTTAGTTCTTTGGCCAAATTTAATTGTTGACAGAGGACGGACCTCTGTTTTTCTTTAAATTGTTCCAGCTTTTTTTTAGTTTTGGGTTTGTAATAATAATCTAAGCCAATCTCGCCAATGGCTACCACCCGCCTCCTCGGCGGGTCGCCGATGAGGCGACTTTTTTCATCTTGGGCCAAATCTTTAATTTGAGCGGAGCGAAAATCAAGGTTCTTGCCAAGGGCAAGGTTCTTATACTTTTCGTAGTCAAATTCTTCTATCCGAGTTTTAAAGATTGTCTGAGAATCTACTTCTGAATGATCGACTTTTCTTTCTTCCAGATGAATTGGATGAAGGCCAATGGCAGCAAAAACTCCGTTGTCATATCTCTTGGCAATTTCAACTGCTCTCCTGCTCGTTGAATATTGAGAACCAACATTTATCACCCAGACATTATTCTCTAAAGTCCGCTTAATGACTTCGTCAACATCATCTTTAAAAGCATTAAAATTCAAATGAGTATGAGAGTCAATTAACATAATTTTAGAAATCCGGCCAAGGGGCCAGTCGGGGAAAAAGAGATTTTCCCTTTTCGGGTTTAAATTTTCTCTTTTTATCTTTTATATCAACGCCGAGTTGTTGAAATATTTTCTCTGAAGTTTCTGGTAAAAATGGCTGTAAAAGAAAAGCGATGCTAGATAAAGTAAACAGTAAATCTTGTATAACTTTTTGATTTTTATTCTCCCAGGGTTTTTCTTTTTCAATATATTTATCGCAAAAGCTAATTAACTCCCAAACTGAAGACAAGGCTTTATTAAATTTAAATTCATCTAAAGATTTTTTATAACTTTGCCGGATTTCATCAGTTTTAAGTTGAATGGCTTGGAGGGGATAGGCTTTTATGTCTATTTTCTCAGCAAGAGTTAATATTCTGGCCACCAAGTTCCCAAGACCACTTGATAAATCAGCATTATATCTTTTCTCAAATTTCTCATAAGTAAAGTCGCCGTCTTCGGTTGGTGGAATTTCCTTTAAAAGAAAATACCTGACAGGGTCTGTACCGTATTTTTTTACCAGTTTGAAAGGATCGATAACATTACCCAAACTCTTTGACATTTTTTGGCCTTCTACCGAAATGAAACCATGAACAAAAATATTTTTTGGCAACTCTAATCCCAAAGAAAAAAGGATGCCTGGCCAAATTGCAGCATGAAACCTCAAAATATCCTTGCCAATACAATGAATATCAGCTGGCCAATATTTTTTAAATTCTGATGAATTTTTATCATAACCAAGAGCAGAAATATAATTGGTTAAAGCATCTGTCCAGACATAAATCGTTTGATTTTTATCATCTGGCACTGGAATCCCCCATTTTAAGTCTTTTCTCGGCCTAGAAAAACTAACATCTTTCAAGCCCTGTCTAATGAAACTTAATATTTCATTTTTGCGGACCCCTGGAATAATTTTCATTCTGTCTTCTTTTATAGCTTTTTCGATTTCTTTTGAGTACTTTGAAAGCCTAAAAAAATAATTTTCTTCTTCTATAACTTCTGGCTTCTGTTTATGTAGAATGCATTCGCCATTTATCAAATCCTTTTTAGTGATAAAAGCTTCGCAGCCCGAACAATAAAATCCTTTATATTTCTTTTTATAAATATCGCCGTTCTCTTTTAATTTTAGCCAGACTTTTTTAACTGTTGGCCAATGTTTCTTTTGGTCGGTGGTTCGAATAAAATCGTCGTTAGACAAATTTAAGGTTTTTTTTAATTCTTTAACTTTTTTAACAATCTGATCGACGAACTCTTCTGGGTTTCTTTTCTCTTCTTCTGCTGCTTTAACTACCTTTGCCCCGTGTTCGTCAGTTCCGGTCAAAAAGAAAACCTCCTCGCCCAAAAGCCGGTGGTAACGAGCGATAACATCGGCCTGAATTGACTCAAACGCAAAGCCTATATGAGGAAAAGCATTAGTATAAATGATACTAGTGGTAATATAGAATTTTTTTCTTTGATTTAACATAAATTTAAGAAATGGAGCTATTTCTTTTTCACAATAATTGTGAATTCGCCTTTTATTTTGTCTTTCTTGATTTTCTCAATAACTTCTTCGATATCTCCTCGATAAGTTGTTTCAAATTTCTTGGTTAATTCTCGACAAACGACTATTGTTAATTGTTGATTACCAAGGGTTGACTGTAACTCCTTTAAGGTTTTGATTATTCGGTAAGGCGATTCGTAAAAGATAACTGGATATTTTGACTTTACTACTTCTTCAAAAAATTTTCTGCGTTTCTTTTTTTTTGGCGGGAATCCCAAAAACAAAAATTTATCCATCGACAAACCAGAAATTGAAGCTGCGGCTATCACCGCCGAAGATCCAGGGATAGGAATAACTTTTACTTGATCACTTAATAGTTCGATTACTGTTTTAACTAATTCGTTTCCTGGATCTGAAATTCCTGGCGTTCCGGCATCAGAAACTAAAGCTAAATTCTTGCTACTTTTTAGAAGTTGAATTATAGAATTAACTCTCTGAAGCCTTGAATGCTGATGATAGCTTAAAGTAGAAGTTCTTATATTGTAGTGGTTAAGCAATCTTTTGGTCACCCTGGTATCTTCGCACAAAATTAAATCAGCCTCTTTTAATACTTCTAGAGCTCGGAGGCTGATATCCTTAAGGTTGCCAATTGGGGTTGCAACAATGTATAAATTCATTGTCTCATTGTTGAATGGTTATATTGTCAAATTGAAAAGCAATTTAGCAATTTATAACACTATTGATTCCTCTTCCTTCTTTTTTGCTAAAAAATCTTTTAGAAATTCAGACAGAATTCCAGCCAGAGGAATTGCAAATATTGCCCCTAAAATCCCAAGCAATTTCCCGCCAATAACCAGAGAGATTAAGACAATAACCGGAGAAAGCGCAACAAACCTCTTGGTCAACAAAGGAGTCAGGATGTTATTTTCGATCTGTTGAACCAGGGTAAAGGCAACTAAAGCGAAAATTGCCCTCAAGGTACTATCCAGAGAAATGATTACAAAAATCAGAATACCGGTCACAATCGGGCCAATAATAGGAATAAAGTTCAGAACTCCAGCCAATAATCCTAGGGTCAAAGGATATTTTACATTAAGAATTAAGAAAGCGACATAAACAACTCCGCCAACAAAAATACTGGCTAAAATCCTACTGAGAAACCAACCGCTTACTTTCCTCTGGCATCTTGCCCAAAGGTGCAAAACATAGGTTTCATATTTTTTAGGGAATAACAGTGATAATGATTTCTCCACTCCTTTTTCTTCTAAAGAAAGGAAAATAGCAATAGTGACAACATAGATAGTGGAAAAAATACCGCCAAAAATGGCTGATACGGCTCCTAAAAAGCTAGCCGCTATTGTCTCCACTGATTTATTAAGCAACCCTATAAAACTTTCTATATCCTCGAAGGCTTCTACTCCCAGGCTTTTCAGGGGAGGGGAAATTGTTTCAAAGTATTCAGGGAGACCTTGAGAAAATTTCTGGATTTCAACGAAAAATAAAGAAGCAAGAGAATAAATCAATAGGCTTATTAGACCGAAAATTCCGATATAAACAAAAATAACTGCCAATACCCGCGGGATTCTTTTTCTTTGGAGGAAATCGATTATCGGATTAAATAGAATAGAAATAATTAAGGCGAAAATCGAGAGAATTAAAATATCCCTAATCAAATAAATTATGTAGAAAAGGAGAGCAATAAACGCTATTTTAAAAATTGTTCCCAAAGATATGTCTAAAACACGGCTTCCGTTCATATCTTTAATAGTTTTTTGAATTTATTTTTATCTTGAAAAGGCCCAATAAAGGCTAAATTTAATTTTTGCGGTTGAAATATTTCTTGAGCAACCAATTGAACATCTTCGACCGTTACTTCATCAATTTTCTTTAATTGCTCTTTTAAGGTTAAAATTTTTTCTTCTAATATCTCTTGTCCAGCATAAAAGCTCGCCTGAGTATCAGAAGATTCTAAAGATAAAATCGAGTTCCCTTTTAGATAATCTTTGGATTTCTGCAGCTCTCTCTTATCTACTTTTTTATTCTTTAAAGACTTATACTCTTTTAAAATCAAACTTATTGCCTTCTCTGTATTTTTATGATCCACCCCGCTTTGAGTCACTAAATATCCAGTGTCTGGATTATTCTCAGAAGAAGATCTGATATAATAACATAAGCCTGCCTTCTCTCTAACTGATATAAAAAGCCGAGAGCTCATATTCCCACCCAGAATAGTAGTTAACACTACTTGGGCGTATTTTTTAGGATGAAATAAACCATAAGCCCTAACCCCTAAGCAAAAATGGGTTTGGTCGGTTTTTTTAAAATGGAACAGACTCTGGGGACGATTTTGCTTTTCAGTCACTTTCAATCTTTTTTCGGGAATTCCAGTTCTTATCTTTTTAAAATATTTTTTAATTTTCTTCTCGATGGCCTCTGGATTAATATTGCCGGCCACACAAACAATAGTGTTTTTTGCCAAATAATGATTTTTGAAGTAATCCAAGAGTTGGTTTCTTTTTATTTTGGCGATAACTTCTTTTTCACCGGTTATCATCCAACCAGCCGGTTGATTTCCGTAAAGCAGCTTTTCCCATAAATCATGAATATAGCTCATAGGTGTGTCCAAATACATATTTATTTCTTCAATGATCACTCTTTTTTCTCTCTCTATTTCTTGCGCTTCAAACTTTGAATTCAGGAGGATATCTGAAACCCAGTCTAAGGCCAAATCTAAATGTTGGGAATCAATTTTCGCCCAATAACCGGTTAATTCTTTCGAGGTAAAAGCGTTGTACATTCCCCCTACTCGGTCAAGGGTTTCAGCGATCTTGAGGGTGCTTGGTCTCTTTTTTGTTCCTTTAAAAAACATATGCTCCAAAAAGTGAGAAATGCCGTTGATTTCTTTTGTTTCATATTTCGAACCCGTCCCAACTAACACCAAAACAGTTACTGTTTTGGTGTTTTTCAAAGGAACAGTAATAACCCGAAAACCATTTCTAAAAGTAGTTTTTTTGAACATCTTTAAAGGCCTGGAATTAGAGCAAGACTCTTCATATTTCAGTTTATCAAATTTTTCATTAAAAACAAAATCCCCACCACTTTTTATCAACTAAACCTGAACAAGCAAATTATACAAAAAATGGTGGGGGCTTTTGGTTATTACAATTTTTGCCTTAGAACCTCAACTAAATCATTAACTTTTACTCTCTCTTGCTTCATCGTATCACGATCTCTAATGGTCACATCGTTTTGTTTTAAAGTCTCAAAATCGATCGTAACTGCGTACAAAACTCCGGTCTCGTCCCCCCTACGGTATCTTCTGCCAATTGAACCCAATTCATCGTATTGAGTAATAAAATGAGGTTTTAATATTTGATAAACTTCTTTGGCTTTTTTAACTAATGCTGATTTATTCTTAACCAAAGGCAGAACTGCTATTTTTATTGGCGCTAAAGATTTATGAAGTTTAAGTAAAATCTCGGTCTCTTTGACGGCTTTAGTGGTTTTAGTCCTGCCGCCTTTTATTTCTTGATAGCTATCTATCAAAAAAGCAAAAAGAGATCTTTCCACTCCAACCGATGTTTCAATAATATAAGGAAAGTATTGTTCTTTAGTTTCTTCATCAAAATATTTCAAGTCTTTTCCTGAATATTTTGAATGGTTAGATAAATCCCAATCTCCCCGATTATGAATTCCCTCAATTTCTTTCCACCCAAAAGGAAATTTATACTCAATATCTATTGCCCGCTTGGCATAATGGGGAAGTTCAGATTCTGAGGCCTCTTTTATCCTTAAGTTTGATTTTTTGATTCCCAAGCTTAAATACCACTTCATTCTCTCTTTCTTCCAAAAATCAAACCATCTGGCTGCTGTTTTTGGGTGGCAAAACCACTGCATTTCCATCTGCTCAAATTCTCGAGTTCGATAAATAAAGTCTTTTGGAGTAATTTCATTTCTGAAGGATTTTCCAATCTGAGCTATCCCAAAGGGGATTTTCAACCTCATTGAATTTAAAACATTTTCGAAATTCACGTAAATCCCCTGGCAGGTTTCGGCCCGCAAATAAGTCTGGGTAGCTTTTTCTTCAACCGCTCCAACAAAAGTTTTCATCATTAAATTAAATTTCCGGGGCTTGGTTAGCTGACCACCGCATTCAAGACATTTTGAATCTTTTGACTCATCTAACCGAAATCTTTTATGACATGATTTGCATTCAACCAATTCATCTGCAAAGCCGGCCGTCAAGTGGCCGGAAGCCTGCCAAACTTTAGGCGACATTAAAATAGCTGCATCTAAGCCGACAATATTGTCATGCAATCTTATCATTTCGTTCCACCAAGCTTTTTTAATGTTGTTTTTAAATTCTACTCCCAAAGGCCCGAAATCATAACAAGACCTAAAACCGCCATAAATCTCAGATGACGGAAAAATAAAACCCCGCCTCTTTGCGAGACTGACTATTTTTTCCATTAAATTAGATTGATCTTTTAAATATTTTTCTTTCATTTAACGGACAAAGAGTAAAAGAGGCGCCCGCTCCGACTCGCCCGCTCCGACTCGCCATCTTCGGCAAGGCTGGGCGGAGACGAGGCGAGAGGCTCGCCCCCAACGGGGGCGGCCCGTCGCCTGCCTCGTAGGCCGAGTACACAAATTTTATGTACTTCGGTCCTGTGGGGTTTAACTAGTGATGCGATTTTTTACATGAAACCATCCATGTTTTAATTTCTACTGGACAATGCCTTGTTGGTTAGAAATCGTTGGATCATCTGGTAAGTTTGTTTTAATTACCGAGTCTTCCTCTCTAATGATGAATTCTGTCCAGGTATCTTCGCCTATTATTCTAGCCCCGGGAATAAGATCTACAACCTTTCCTTTCTGGGTTGGTTTAGGCGTAAATTTAATTTGGAAATTAATTTCTTGGCCTTCTTTCCCTGCCAAAAGATCTCCAATGTCCCAAACGATTTCTCGGCTGCCTGGATCAAAAGATAATTTTGCTTCTTTGACCTCAATTTCTCCGGTTAACCATACTGTTGAAGGCAAGGTTGCTTTAGCTTTTACATTTTTAGTGTCATTATAAAAACTTTTGACCTGCCAGTATATAGTATAAGTCGTAAAAGAACCTACTTTAGGAGGGATAGAACCTGTATTTTGAAACGGCCCTTGGTTGAAAAAACCTTTTTGGGAAATAACAAGTTTTGAATTAATCTTAGTAATAATCTCTTCTTTTGCTTGGTTAAGGTTAATCTTTGCTTTAATCACGGGATTCCTCAGGCCAGAAGAAAATTCTTTTTTCACCTGAACCCAAAATTCAACTTTTCCTTCTTCCAAAGATGGTAAAAGACGAAGCTGAGGAACCATTATTTGATCCCAATAGATAGTTCCAATTTCTTTCTGGAATTTACCAGAACCCGGCTGTAAATTATCGAAATCTAAAGTATCTCCTTCTAATTTCACTCTTAAAAATAAATTTTCCAGGGCGGTTTCGCCAATGTTCTTGAAAGAAATTTCATAATGCAAATAGTCATCGGGATTAGCCGTATATTGAGGAGAGCCATTTACTTGCCAATAAATATAGATTGAAGGCTCAATTAACTCTAAACCCTTGGCAATCTCTTTTAAAACAATCGCATTATCTTGGTGCCAAGAAATCAACCGAGCTCGAAAAATTTTCCGCGAAAAAACTTCACCGGCTAATTTTCCCTCAATCTCTATTCTTCCTCCTTGGGCTTTATTTAAAAGACTAATTTCCCATTCATTCTCAGCTAAACCTTTTGGTTTGCTGTTTATGAATTCAAAACCTTGAGGGTAATCAATTTCTATTCTTAGATTAGAAAGAGGGAAATCAACGTTTGAAAAATAGTTAAGCCTTATTTTAATATTTTTACCAGCTTCCAATTTGGAAGAAAAATCAAATTCAAAAGTTAGGGGAATAAATTGTATTAAGGCAGTGTGAGAAGTGCTCAATTCAAAACGAGTATTTAAATTTTTAACCCTATAACTCAAAGCAACTTTGGCTTTCTTGGCTTCGTTTTCTTTCCCTAAAAGCCTCGCTTTAAAAGAAAGGGTCTTTTCTTCGCCCGGATAAATGTTTTCAAGGTCCATCTCTTGCCTTAAGGATTTTCCTTCTTCAATTACTGCCCCTTCGGGATATTCGAAAATAAGCCTTGGCTCCTCTATAGTAAGGTTGCCATTGTTTTTATATTTAACTAAATACTCAATCTCCTGGCCTAACTCTATTTCAGTAAGGGCTAAAATTTCTAACTTCAAAATTCCTTTCGAAAAAAAGTTTTTTTGGTAATACCAGACCGCTGATCCTATTAGTAAAATAACTAAAATGATAAATATGGTAAGAATTTTTCTACGCATAGTCTTATAAGATCGATCTTATTATTAATATCAAGATTAATCCTAAGATTAATATAACAAAGAGGTTAAGGGCTCGGAATGACTGACCTTGCAGAGCAAGATAAATACAAATCGGAAATTCCGTTGAGAAGTTTTAGGTCGTGATCTGATGCTTTGAGGCGTGAAATCGTCTTCCAGTCTTTTATCAAAATGAATCTTAATATTTTTGTAGTGTCGGGAGAGATCTCTTCGCCTATTTTTGATTTTTGAAAACAATTATTGCAGATTACTCCCCCTTCCTGAGGATTAAAAAATAACAGAGAAGGAATTAACTTTTTCTGACAGATTAAACAGTTATAAAGTTCCGGTTTATACCCTAAAATAATAAGAAGCTTCCAAAAAAAATAGTGATAAATTAACTGAAAGTTCTTTACTGATGACTGATGACTATTTAAAATTCTAAAAGTTTTTAGGAGTAAGCTCCAGATCATTTCTTCTTTTTCTTCAGTTCCTGCTAAAACGTCTAATGACGCTGCGATCTTGCCGGCAATAATTAATTTTCCCAAATCCTTTTGTATCTGAGGGAATTTCTCAATAAGAATAGCGTCAGTTAAGGTTTTGTGGATTTTCCCCCGAATAAATTCAATATCAGAAAGATAGAAAATATCAGCCCCAGATCTTAATTTCGATTTAATTTTTCTTATCGCTTTCCCCAAAATTTCAACTTTCCCATAATCTTTTGTATAAACCGTAAAAAATTGATTAGCTTCGCCACGATCTATTTTTCTTAAAATCAAACCTTGAGTCCGATAATGAATAAACATACATTTCTCGACTACTTCCGTAATTTAATGATCTAATATTAATTAATTTTTTTTATAGCTATTCTGGTGTTATCGCCATCACTTTTAATTTCTTCTTCATGGTCGAAGCTCTTGTCGGCTTCGCCGCCTATGCTAACTACTTCAGACAAAGTTTCTTTGGCAATGAAATCTTTGTTTTTTTCTAAAATTTCATTTACGGCTTTGGATGAGGAATTATATAGAACAACAATTTTATCTTCAGGTTTTAGATTTAATTTTTTTCGTATTTTATTACTATGACGAATAATATCTCGGATTATTCCCTCTTCTGCTAACTCGGGGGTAATCTCGGTGTCAAGCTTAAGCTGATTTTCTAGGTCTTTGTTGAAAACCACCTCTTTAACATTAATTTCTTCTCTTATTAAATCTACCAATTCCTCCCCCGGTCTTTCCTCTTTTACTTCTATTTTTTTTAATGGCTGACGCACTTTAATGCCGGCCTTTGCTCTTTCCGCTAAAGCCAGATTAACGATTTCTCTGGTTTTTTTCATCTGTTCTTCTAGTTTCTGGTTAATTAAATTATTGTCTAATTTAGGATAAGCTACCAGATGAACCGATTCTTCTTCTTGACTGTTTAATGTTTGGTATATTTTTTCAGAGATGAATGGACAAAAAGGAGCCAAAAGTTTAGACAGTTCCAAGAGCACATAATAAAGAGTTTGGGAAGCTTCTTCTTTCTCTTCTCGTTTTACGGGTCTCTGGAACCTCCTTCGAGAACGCCGGATATACCAATTCGATAAATCATCGACAAAATTTTCAAATAATCTTGCTGCTCCCACTATATCATAATTATCCAAATTTTTAATTACGTGAGATTTTAAGGTTTCGAGACGAGAAATCACCCAATTATCAAGCAAGTTAGCTGATTGGAAGTTTTTGATCGGCTGAAATTTTTCATCGATATAAATTGAAAAAAATGTCTGGCTATTGTTTAAAGTATCGAAAAATTTTCGATACAATGTCTGGATATCTTTGAGGTCAAATTTCTTAGGCTCGGCAATAGGATTGGCGGTATAGAAATAAAATCTGGCAACATCAGCTCCGTATTGATCAATAATATCCTTGGGCCAAACCAAATTGCCTTTTGATTTTGACATTTTTTGACCTTTAGCATCCAAAACAATACCATTGGAAACAACGTTTTTATATGGATTTCCCAAATTTAAAAGCGTTGAAACTGCTAATAATGTATAAAACCACCCTCTTGTCTGGTCAATCCCCTCACAAATATAATCCGCCGGGAAAGAAATCTTCTTGTCAATCCGATCTTTATTCTCAAAAGGATAATGCCATTGAGCAAAAGGCATACTTCCTGAATCAAACCAACAATCAATTACTTCTATTGTTCTGCGCATTTTTCCGCCACATTCACATTTAAAAATAATTTTATCGATGTGGGGCCGGTGTAAATCTTTTATTTTTTCTCCTGATTTGTTGGTTAATTCTTCGATACTTCCGATACAAATTGTTTTCTTGCATTTTTCGCAAATCCAGATTGGCAAAGGCGTTCCCCAATACCTTTCTCGAGATAAATTCCAGTCCTTAATATCTTTTAACCATTCGCCAAATCTTCCTTCTTTTAAATGTCCCGGAACCCAATTAATTTTCTTATTATTTTTAATTAAATCTTCTTTAATAGCTCTCATTTTAATGAACCATGAAGTTTTCGCATAATAAAGCAGAGGAGAGTCACAACGCCAGCAAAAAGGATATTCGTGTTCATACGTCTCTTCTTTGAAAATTATATTTCTTCCCAGAAGATCTTTAATAATTAAAGGGTCAGCTGTCTTCACAAACATTCCTGCCCAAAGCTTAACTTCTGCTTTAAACTTTCCCTCTTCATCAACCGTCATTAAAATAGGCAGATCGTTTTGTTTGCCAGCTTCCATATCTTCTTCGCCAAAAGCTGGGGCTATATGAACCAGACCTGTCCCTTCTTCTGCTGAAATAAAGCTGCCTGAAATTATAAAATAAGCTTTTTTGTCTAATCCTTTTGCCTTAAACAAAGGCTCGTATTCCAAGTTTAAGAGTTTTTCTCCTTTAAATTCCTCTTCTATTGTATATTCTTCTTGAATTGCATCTAATCTTTCTTTGGCCAAGATTAAGTAATCTTTGCCAACTTTTGCTTTTACATAAGAAAACGTTGGATTCGCTGCTATGGCTACGTTTCCTGGTAATGTCCAGGGAGTGGTGGTCCAAACCAGGAAATAAGTGTTCTCTTTCTCTTTTGCTTTAAATTTTACATAGATTGAATTTTCTTTTATCGATTTATAGCCCTGGGCAACTTCGTGCGAAGAAAGAGAAGTTCCACATCTCGGACAATAAGGAACAACCTTATAATCTTGATATAAAAGACCTTTTTCCCAAATCTGTTTTAGAATCCACCATAAAGATTCAATATAATTATTAGAGCAAGTAATATAAGCATTATCAAAATCTAACCAGAAAGCAATTCTTTCGGTAAATTCTTCCCATTCTTTTTTGTAGGCAAAAACGCCGTTTTTGCACTCTTGAATAAATTTTTCTATCCCGATCTTTTCTATATCCTTTTTAGATTTAATGTTCATCTTTTTCTCAGCCTCTACTTCTGCGGGCAAACCATGGGCATCCCAACCAGCCTTTCTTTCAACGAAAAAACCTTGCATGGTTTTATAGCGCAGAATTATATCTTTTAAAGCTCGAGATAAAAGATGATGAATACCGGGCAGACCATTGGCATAGGGCGGTCCCTCATAAAAAACAAAACGAGGGCCATTTTTAGTCTTTTCCAGGCTTTTCTCAAAAATTTTATTCTTCTTCCAAAATTCCAAAACCTTTTCTTCTATTTTTGGTAATTCAAGCTCAAGTTTCATAAAAGTTTTCGAAGCTCACCAACTTCTGGAAAAGTAGTCTTATACTTTTCTCTCGAAAGTTCTTTATTATTTAATCCCTTCACCCACCCGTCCAAGAGCCATAGAGGATCACCGTGGCTTATAATTAAAATTCTTTTATTTTTGTGTTTTCTGTCAATTATTTTTATAAAACTTACTATTCTTTTTCTGCAATCTGACCAGCTTTCGCCTTTGAGCGGTTTTTTATAGAATCTCTTTTTGCGATCCGGGAAATCTCGATAGAATTCTTCTTTAAGCCGACCGTGATAAATTCCTAAGTTTATATCCCTTAGTCTTTTATCATAATTAATTTTTAGGCCCAGCTCTTGAGTTACAATACCGGCAGTCTGGCGCGTCCGAAAAATATCCGAAGAATAAATCAGATCAATTTTCTCATTTTTAAGCTTCTTTGCAGCTGCTTTGATCTGCTTTACTCCTTTTCTCGTTAATTTTACGGGCGGGTTGTCCGGCCAATTATAAATAAATTTTTTCTCTTTTGTCTGATGGGTTGTCTGCCCGTGCCTTAAAATAAAATATTGATTATTAAGCTTTTTTTTCATTATATTCTTTAGATTATCATTTCCGTATCAAAATTTCAATTTAAATTGGAATTTTGAGGAGACCCCGATCTACCCCGCCCTCTATGCTAATAGTTCATAGTATTAAGATTTAGAAAATGATTAATGCTTAATTCTTAAGCTTTCCCCTTGAATTTGCTATTACAGAGAGCGGGGTTAGGGCGGGGTAAGGGTTTTTTTCAATAAAAAAGAGGCCTTTAGCCTTTCATCTGGAATTGCCTGAGTTAAATTTATATTTATTCCAAAGACCCTCGGCTATTTTAGCCTTACCGGGTCCTAAGAAAAATCAAATTTATCAATTCCTTTCAAGTCTAGAAAAAAGCTTTTTAGTCTGTTTGGTGCGTTTAAGTCAAAATCCACGCCCCGGCAACCACGACCATAACCGCCGTAATCAGAATATATCCTCCGGTTGGTTCGGGACTCTTTGAGAAAACTGTTAAGACCTCGATTCAACATAAAGTTAGTCTTCTTTTGATAATTATAATAAAAAGTAAAAACTATTACTACATTCTCTCCGGGGCGGAAATTCCCATCAAACTTAAGGTGTTTTTCATAACTGTTTTTGTAGCCAAAACTAATCCCATGCGAGCTTCTGATAAAAGTCTATCTTCTGTCCCCATACCAGAACCTTCGGTTTGGTGCGGGGCAGGCAAAACGCGGCAGTCTCGATAAAATTGATGGAAACTTGCGGCCAAATCAATAGCATATTGAGGAATTCTCTGAATCTGATAATCTTTGGCCGTATCTTCAATAATTTCAGGTAATCGAATCAGCCCTTTAATAAGCTCAAGCTCCGATGGATGGGTCAATAGTTTAAGTTTGGAATTTGGAATTTTGCTGGATCGAATGTGGTGAGAGACTCCCCGAAGGGTTGCTTTTGAATTTGTTTCGAATTTCGATATTAGAATTTCGGATTTACCGCATTTGCGCAATATTGCGCAAATGCGGGCATGGGCGTATTGAACATAATAAACCGGGCTTTTGGCTGACCTTTTTTTAGCTAATTCAACGTCAAATTCCATTTGGGTATCAAAGGATTTCATTAGATAAAAAAATTTGACCGTGTCCAGCCCAACTTCGTCAATTAAACTTTCTAAGGTTATAATTTTCCCCTTCCTCTTTGAGATTTTCCCTCGTTTCAATCTCATCATTTGAGAAATCAAAATATCTAATTGACCTTTGTAGCCTAAAATTTTACTAATGGCTTCAATTTTAGGAACATGGCCTTGGTGATCTGCTCCCCAGATGTCAATGATTTTTTGGAAATTCCTGCTAAATTTATCTTTATGATAAACAATGTCTGATAAAAAATAAGTAGGCTCGCCTGTTTGACGAATAATGACTTCATCTTTTGGGGCTCCGAATTTTGAAATTCTAAGCCATTCTGCTCCTTCTTTTTGATAAATTAACTTTTTCTTTTTTAGCCAATTATAAACTTTTTTAATTCTACCTTCTTTATAAAATCTTTCTTCTGAAATCCAACTGTCAAATTTAATTTTTAATTTTCTTTCAATAAAGTTCTTTATATCTTTTTGAATCTCTTGAGCTATTAAATAACCTGTTTCACTCTCGCTTTTATTTTTAAATTTAGGTTGTAATTTTCTAACTTGAGAAATTAAATATTCATTTAAATAGGTTTTTCCTCTTCCCAAGGCAGTCTTGCCAAGCAGTCTTATCTGGGTATTGACTTTGGCATTGTTTATTAAATATTCCCGAGTTACTTTATATCCTGCTTTTTCTAAAACATTAGCTAAAGAATCTCCAAAAAAAGCTCCCCGGCCATTACCCAAATGAAGAAGTCCTGTAGGATTAGCTGAAATAAATTCAATATTAACTGTTTTATTTTTGCCAATTCGCAAAACATCAGACCTTTCTTTTATAATTTCTTCAACTTGTTTTTGTAGGTACTTTTTTGAAAGAAAAAAGTTGATAAATCCTGGTGTAACTACTTCGATTCTTTCAAAAAGTCTTGTTTTTTTATTAATAATGAACAGTTGGCTGCTAATGATTTTTGCTATCTCCATCGGATTTTTCTTTACTGTTCTGACAATTTGCATTGCTATATTTGTGGCATAATCTCCATGGGTTTTCTCTTCTGGGTGTTCAATCCCAATGTCTGAGATATCAAACTTGGGGAAGACTCCCTTTTTTTGAACGGTTTTTATTGATTTTTCTATCAATTTAGTGATTTCTCTTCTTATCATCAACCTTAGTTTACCTTATTTTGCTTAAAAATTAAAGAATTTAATGCTAAACTAGAATTAATGAACCTCGTTAGAAATTTAATTATATTGATTACTGCTAGCGGGGTACTCAACTATGATTTCTAGCGGAATGAAAATTCTAGCTGAAAACCCCATGCCAAAACCTTCGGTTCGGTACGGGGCAGGCAAAAAAGCTTACTACACATGACAACTCTTGCTGAGAATAGAAATGCTTACTTTAATTATGAAATCCTGGAAAAGTTTGAGGCAGGTTTAGTTTTAATTGGCCAAGAGGTAAAATCAATTAAATTGGGAAGAATGAATTTAGCCGGTTCCTATATTGTAATAAAAAACGAGGAGGTATATTTAATTGGATGTCATGTTCCTCCTTATCAGCCCAAAAACGCTCCCCCAGATTATAATCCAGAAAGGTCTCGGAAACTTCTTTTAAAAAAAACAGAGATTGAATATCTGATCGGAAAAACCAAGCAAAAAGGCTTGACTTTAATGCCTTTAAGGGCGTATACTAAAAAAGGTAAAATAAAATTAGAATTTGGGATAGCTAAAGGCAGAAAAAAAGTTGATAAAAGAGAATTAATCAGAAAGAGAGAGACTGAAAGAGAAATGGAAAAAGAATTAAAACTTAGGGGATGAAAGGCTTCGATAAGGAATTGATATAAAATAGGCAAGTCGAGCAATGTAGTCAGCTCGCTAAACTGTCTACAACCGAAATAGGTGCCAACTTATTTCAAAAACCTGCATTAGCTTACGCTTAATGCCATCTGACCGGCTAATTCTCGATAGGCCGGAGCCAGGTGTCAAATCTGTCGAGATAGATAGTTTATTCAAGGACCTAGAAAGACTATCGAACAAAGACAGGTCCGAGGTAAAAAGATTTCGCTCGATTAAAACTTTTTATCCCTAAATAAAATCGAGCTAAACTTGTAGAACTGTTTTATAAAAATTCTTTAGACGCGGGTTCGATTCCCACCATCTCCACTCTTTCGCTCCTTTCGGAGCTTCGCCCGTCCCCCGCAGCGACCATAGCTACGGAGGATAGAGAGTGCAAGTACCGTGCACGACGAATAGTAATAGAATGAAGGAGTGTCTTTCGAAGCCTTCTTGTCCTCCGTAGCTTTATGCGAAGGAGGGGACGGAGGAGGACTACAAATAATATATTTGTTTAAAAAACTTTTAATAAACAATCAAATAAGATCTCCTCGTGTTCGGGTAATTGATGAAGCTGGAAAACAGCTGGGGATTATACCGTTGCAAGAAGCGCTCCAGATAGCTAAGGGGCGCAATTTAGATTTAATGCAAGTAACAGAGAGGGTAGAACCGCCCGTTTGTAAATTAATGGATTACGGAAAATATATCTATTCAGAACAGAAAAAAGCCAGAAAGGAAGCTCAAAAACAAAAGAGCGGACAACTCAAACAGATCAGAATTTCTCTTGGTATTTCTCCTCATGACTTAGAGGTTAAAACAATTCAAGCAAAAAAATTTTTGAAAAGAGGGGATAAAGTAAGGATTGAAATGCGCCTAAGGGGAAGAGAGAGAAGTTTTGGGCAGCTTGCAAGAGAAAAAATGAGTAAATTTACAGAAATCCTGAAAGGTTCAGTTGCTATAAAAATTGAGCGAGAATTAAAAAAAGAGCCTCGTGGATTAACAATGATAATCTCAAAGGAATAATCTTTGAAACGTTAAGTCTAATGATCGCGGGGTCATATTCATAATTTTATTAATATGAAAACCAGAAAATCCATTCTAAAAAGATTTAAAATCACCAGAACGGGGAAGATTTTACGCCGACCGGTTGGCCAAGATCACTATTTGGCAAAAAAATCAGGCAAAAAAAGAAGACAAAGCCGAAAATGGGTTACAGTATCAAAACCTGAAACCAAAAGAATTAAAAAATTAATTTCAATTTAGCAAATTAATAGTCTTAATTATGGTAAGAGTTAAACGAGGGAAAACTGCCCATAAAAGAAGGAAACATTTATTAAAATATGCCAAGGGTTTTCGTTGGGGAAGGAAATCGAAATATAAACTAGCGAAAGATGCCCTCCATCATGCCTGGAGTTATGCCTATCGAGATAGAAGGGTTAAAAAAAGAGAATTTAGGAAATTATGGCAGATCAAAATTAATGCCGCTGTCAGAAGTTTGGGCTTAACTTATAGCAAATTTATAAATTTATTGAAAAAAAATAAGATTGAGGTTGATAGAAAAATATTATCTGAGCTCGCCCAAAATCACCCAGCAATATTTCAAAAAATAACTGAAAAAATAAAACCGAAATAGGGTTAAATTGACATAATTTTTACTAAAAGTCATAATAAAAAAAGGTGGCTTTCGGGGAAATGTAAAAACCGGCAATATCGGGTTCTCCTCCCTTACCGTATTGCTTCCCAACCGCCTTTGTGCGGCATATTTCCGCGGAGGCCACCCTCGTTCTTTCTTCAACAATTTGCCAAAAACTCTTCGGTAATGACTTTTGCTAAGGCCTCTTGATGAGAGGCCGCTTTTTTATAGAAAACAAAAGGTCGCCTAACGATTAGGCGACTTTTTCAATCAGATTCCTTATTATGACTAAGATTCTTTAATTACGACGGGGTATTCTCCGGTAAAACAACCATAAATATCTGAAAAAATAGTTAAGAAAATAGGAGAAAAATAAAAAACCGAGCAATATAAAAATATGGTCCACTAAGCCATGGTAGGTCTTTTTGGGTCTTTATGAATTAAAGCCAAAACCTGAGTGGGACGTTTTGTCCAAACTTGTCGGTCTTTAGCTAACTTTTTGATTTCATTACGAGTCAATCTCACCAAACTAAGTTTACCATTATTACCACACCTGGAACAACAATTTTCATCCACATCAGTAATTGCTCCGCATTCACACTTCTTCCATGGGTACTTTTTCACCTTTTTCTTTCTCTCCTTTCCCATTGTTAAGGTTCAGACCCTCCACTTTTTGACTATCACTTTTTTGCTTTTAAGTAAACCCCCACACCAATGGGGCACGGGTATTTATTTGCGTGAAGCACAACACCTCATCTGGCATGGAGGTAAAGTGGTCGAATGTCAGCTTCTTTTTGAAGCTCTTTTATGTTTTTGAATCCTTGTTTTTGTAAACTTTGTTTAACACCAGCTATAAGCTTCGGCAAAAAATCATGACCTGATCCTCGGTAAGGAACTTTGATAACTTTGCCTTCGGCAACTTTTATTTTTGTTTTTTCAATCCCATATCTGAAGGCACCTCTTTTTTCCATAGCCTCGAGAGAACCCATTCCTCGATATTTCTTAACCATTCTGTTTTCTTCGTAATCAAACTCTTTCTCGCCAGGCGATTCGTCTAAAGAGGCAAACAAAGACCCCATCATTACTGTTTGAGCTCCAAGGGCTAAAGCTTTGGCAATATCTCCGGGCTTTGCAATATCTTGATTTGCAGTATCTGGAATTTTTATGCCGCCATCAGCAATAATCGGAAAAAAGCCGTATTTTGATTCTAATTTTTTTGCTTCTTGAATACACTTCCAGACAACCGAAGCCTGAGTTCTGCCGGTACCAAGCTCTTGTTGGGTGACGCAAGCTGCCCCTGGCCCCATCCCTACTTTTAAAGCATCGCAATGTTCCGGTACTTCGGTGATTATTTTTCTAACCATTTCAGCCGAATCGACATTTCCCAAAACTATTTCTATTTCAGGAAAGTTCCCTTTTGTCCATCTGGCAATTTCTAATTGTTCTTTGCAAACCACTGAAGAATCGATGACAATCCCGTCAATGCCGGTCTCAACGCCTCTTTTAATTCTTTCTTTGGCCAGCTCTAGCCTTGATTCAACGGCGATAAATACTCTTAACTGTTTATTCTCGTTCTTGGTCGCCAGAGGATACCTTTCATTTTTTCTCATATCGCTGTCTGTTACCAAGGCAACAATCTTATTTTCTTCATCAATAATTGGCAAGGTGTCAAGGTTATTTTCTTTTATAATTTTATTGGCTAAATTTAAATCGTTATTATATATTATCTCTTTTTTTTGGACAACAATTAATTTTTTTTAGGGGTCATAATCTCGATTAATTCTGTCTCCGTGCCTTTACGATATCTAACATCTCGATGGGTAACAATCCCGATTAATTTTGAGTCCAAGGTTCCGTCTTCGGTTATGGGAATACTAAAGAAACCATATTCTTCAGCAATTTTATAAACATCACCGATATTATTCTTGGGAGACAAAACTATGGGCTTGAAAACAAATCCTGCTTCAAATCTTTTCACCTTTTCAGCTTCGTTAACTTGTTCGTCAATCGTAGAAAAATTATAATGAATCACTCCAATGCCACCAAATAAAGCCATTAAAATCGCCATTTTAGATTCACATACTGTATCCATGGGAGCTGCAACCAAAGGAGTCTTAAGAATCACTTTTTTAGTAAAGTGGGTGGTTAAATCAACTTCATCCCTCTCAAAATCAGGAAGACGGTTAGAAATTAAGGTAATGTCTTGGTAAGAAAATTCTTTATTGATTAGATCTGAATGTAATTTTGCCATGTTTGATTATTATACCTTCTTTTTGTAATAATTTAATTTTCTTTTCTGAACCGTTTCTATAGCCGCCAATTTCTCTGTTCGATTTTACAACCCGGTGGCAAGGAGCATTAGGGTCTTTGTTTTGATTCAAGGCATTACCCACAACCCTCCAAGCCCTTGGAAAGCCCGCCATCTTTGCAACTTCTTTATAGGTTAACGTTCTTCCTCGAGGAATCTTTTTAACAACCCGAAGGACCTTCTCCCGAAAAGAAACCATTTTAAATCAATTCTTTAAAAAGTCTTAGATAATCTCTTAAAAGTCTCGGCATTAAAAACTTTTCTTTCACGGTCTGATGAGCAGCCGAACCTATGTCTTGGGATAGTCGCGAATCTCTTATGAGCTGAACGATTCTTTCGGCAGCTCCTTCTGGACTAGAAACCAAAAAGCCATTTTGGCCATTTTTTATTTGAATTTTAATGCCTCCAACCCTTCCTCCAATTACTGGTTTTCTCTTCCACATAGCTTCAGTAACGGTCAAGCCAAAACCCTCTCTAATAGATTTCTGTAGAACCACATCGGAACCCGTTTGAAAAGCATTGACAAAAGTGTCAACTTTTAAACTGGCTAATTCTTGAGGGTTGGAAAATAGGAAAATATCTGGATCGCCCTTGGCAACTCTTTGGGTTTCTTTAAAGACCTTTAGGGCTTCTGGGTCATCAAGGGCTAAAAAAAGACCAACTAAAGCTAACTGCAGGTTAGGAATCTTTTTCTTGGCTAATTTGTAGGCCGTAATAACCCCTAAGGGATCTTTCCAGGGATCAAAACGGGAAATCTGGGAAACTAAAGGTTTTTTTGGATTAATTCTAAAACTTCTCAAAATAGATTTTGCCATTTTCAACGATAAAGGCTTATTTTTGTTAGTAAAAGGATTAATAGCTGGAGGAAAAATTTCGATTTTTTTTCTGGGAAGATCTTTGGATGCAAAATCTTTAACACTAAAAATAATCCTATCGTACATCAAAAGGAAAGGCTCAATAAAACTCCAAGCCTCTCTGTTTGGCCGGGAAGTATCAATATGAATATGAGAAATTGAGGGATGAAAATCTGGCAGGTAATGAATAATACCAAGAGGCTGAGGGTCATGGATAACCCAGATGTCAGCTTCCATATCAAGCATTAACTTGGCAGCTCTTTCCATATGATAATGATAAAGTCTCCTTGATTGAAAGCTCAAAGAATATTCTTTTCCTTGAAGAGCATTATGAATTTCTTTAGTTAAACCGAAAAATTTTTTGCCCGGTGGGATGACATACCAGTTAGCATTAATACCCATCCCTTTCATTAAGGGAATTAGATTAGCCAGAATTTCAGCCACTCCCCCGCCCTGAGGTGTAGAGTTTATCATTACCACTTTCAATCTCTTCAAGCCTTTGGCCAAGCTCTTAACTTCCCTAAATAGTTCGTCAGAAATAACTCTCTTGTATTTTCTTAATGATAGGGTTGGGGTTTCAACAATTGGCAGCATAAGGTGAATTGCTACATTGTTCTATTGCTACATTGTTCTATCGATTCCAATTTAACAATTTAACAGTTTGACAATGTATCAGTTATTTTTCCAAAAATTGGCGGGCCTTCCTCAAAATCTCTTTTGCGTTGTCAAAAGTAAGTTGATTGAAGGCTTTCTCGTAAGCAAGCCACTGATAACCGATATGCTCAAAAGAGATTTTTACATCTTCTGTCTGTGTTTTTGCTAAGTAGAATGTAACGATCTTAAAAATAGCTTGCCCTTTAAATCTGAAAAAGTATTTAATATGTTCTTTGAATCCTTCAATGATTTCAATATCATCCAACCCTGTCTCTTCTTTAATCTCTCTTTTGGCGGTGTCTATTTCTTCTTCCCCTTTTTCAATATGACCCTTGGGAAAATCCCAATAGTCCTTTTTAGGCTTAGAGCCGGATGGATAATGCAATAATAAATATTTTATTTCTTTATTCTTGCCCCATAGTGAACTTGCTTGCCCCGTAGGGAATTTGTTCTCCTTCGGGGTTCTACTCCGGGGTTGTCTAAAAATAATTGCTCCGGCTGATTTTTCAAGTGGCATTTTTTTTCTTATTATACCAATTTTCATAAGAACTCAAAACGGCTCGCCTCAGCGAACCGTTATTATAATTCTCTTTTTTATAAATGCGGAATTATCTACCTGAAATATTTCAGGAGTTTATCCAAGGATTGAGTATTAATTATATCTTCTTTCTCGGCCCACCCGTCGTTCTGCTCTCTTTCGCTTCACTCAAGCGCTCGCCTTCGGCCAGCTTCGCTCCACTCCCCGGATATCTCTCGATTTCTGGTGTTTTCGTCTGTGGCGAAAGCTTTTTTTCACCCCGTTAGAAATTCCGTATTTTATACTTTCCACCAGAGAGTAAAAGTTAATTATAATTCTTTGGTAATAGAACTTCTAACGGGGCAAGCGGAGAAACGCCCACTGTTCACACACGGCCCAGTTTCCCCGACCCCCTTCTGGAGCTGGCGACTGCTCTTATTTTGTTTAGTATCCCTTTAAAAATTTTATCATTTTAGCCAATGGGTAAACATTGATAATATCTTCAGCAGTTGCCCAGCCCCTGCGGGCTTGAGCTATGCCATACTCGATATATCTCAGTTGATCTATGTGATGGGAGTCGGTATTAATTATCATTTTGACTCCTGCCTCCTTTGCCTTTCGGATGTTTCGATCATTTAAATCTAGTCTTTCAGGGCAAGAGTTAATTTCCAAAATTGTGCCGGTTTCTTTGGCTGCCCTGAAAATTTTACCAAGATCAATCTGGTATTCATCTCTCCTCTGGATTAATCTGCCCGTTGGGTGAGAAATAATATCAATGTTTGGATTTTTCATAGCTTCAATCATTCTTTCTGTCATTTTATCTTTTTCCATTTTAAAACTGGAATGAATACCAGCTATTACATAATCCAATTTCGCCAAAGCCTCGTCTTTGATGTCTATTGATCCATCATTTAAAATATTAGTTTCTGCTCCTTGCAAAATCATGAATTTTATCTTTTTCTTTTGAAAAATTTCGTTTAACTTATCAATTTCTTTTTTTTGTTGAGATAGCTGCTTTTCATTTAATCCATGCTCAATTCTTAGAAACTTTGTGTGATCAGAAATTCCAATATACTCATATCCTATATCCATTGCTGCTTTTGCTATTGTTTCAATAGAATTTACTCCTCCGTCCCAGCTTGAATGGCAATGCAAATCTCCTCGAATATCATTATAACCAATAACTTCGGGCAATTTTCTCTTCAAGGCTGCTTCAATTTCTCCTTGATCTTCTCTCATTTCCGGAGGAATCCAAGCAAGGCCTAAAGCTTTATAAATCTCTTCTTCTGTTTTACCGGCAATCATTTTCTTACCCCGAAACAATCCATATTCATTTAATTTTAAACCTTTATTAATAGCAACCTTCCGCAAAATAATATTATGTCCTTTAGAACCAGTAAAATATTGTAAAGCAGATCCGTAGCTTTTTTTTGGAACTACTCTAATGTCCATATCAAAACCCTCTTTCATTCTCACTGAAGATTTGGTTAAACCCTTACCCCAAATTTTAACGATCCCTGGAAGAGAAGTGAAAAAATCCATTATTTTATCCGCCGAAGCCTTGGCGAAGGCGGGCTTTTTGAATTCTTGAATGGTTACCAAAAAATCAACGTCGCCAATAGTCTCTTTCACCCTTCTGACAGAGCCCGCTAACGATATTTTTTCAACCTCTCTTAACTTTTTTAACTTTTCATAAGTTTCTGTTACTCTTGGTATTATTTCCCCTAATAAAAATCTGCCTTTACTTCTTTTTACAAAAGCAATTCCTTCTAAAATATTTCTTTCAGTTTTTTCGCCAAAACCAAATAAAGACGCAATTTTATGCGCCTTGGCTGCTTTTTCTAAATCTTTTAAGTTCTTAATGTCTAATTTTTGATACAAAATTTTAACTTTTCTTGGACCCATTCCTTCAACTCGGGTTAATTCTTCCATGTTAACCGGGGTTTTCTTTTTCAGGCTCTCATAACTTCTAATCTTCCCGGTCTTTAAATACTCTTCAATTCCTCCTGCTATGCCTTTACCAACTCCGGGTATTTCTTTCAATGCCTTCTGCCCGCCTTTTTTATAAATCTGAGCTGCGTCTTCTTCCAAAGTCTCTAAAGCAATAGCCGCCCTCCGATATGCATAGGGTTTAAAAGCTATTCCTTCCATTTCTAAAAAATCAGCAATCTCGTAAAATATTTGAGCTAATTCCTGATTTTTCATATCTTTATAAATTATCCGCTATCCTCACACAACGAATATTAACGAATCATTAAAGCGAGGCGACTACTGACTTTTTTTGTTAAGCTCATCTATTTACCAACTACTTGCACTGTTATTTCTCTTTCTCTTGCCCGATTATCAAAATCAATGAGAATAATTTGCTGCCATGTTCCAAGCAGTAAACTTCCATTTACAATCGGCACAGTTAAAAACGGCTTCAATAAAGCTGATCTTATGTGGGCGTAACCATTGCAATCACCCCATTTTTTACAATGCTCATAATCTTCTGACATTGGAGCAATTTTCTCAAAAACTCTTTTTAAATCTGCAACCGCTCCTTCTTCGTATTCAAGGGTGGTTAAACCCGCGGTCGATCCCGGGCAAGAAATTAAGCAAATTCCCTCTTTAATTTTCGATTTTTCAACCGCCCGGGAAACTTGACCGGTAATATCAATAATATCATTGAATCCTTTTGTTGAAATCAAAAATTTCATTTATTTTTCTTGGTTTTAATTGTTTTATTTAAATCTTCTAAAATTTTTTTGAGATCAAATCGATAAGCTTTGGCCATTTCTTCAATGGTCTCAACCTGAGCAATGGGACAACCAAAGCAATATAGCCCCAGATCAATAAAAACGGAGGCGGTTTCCGGGTACTTCTGAGCAATCTCTTTAATTGTCATTTCTTTTGTTATTTTTTCCATAAAACTTTCTTTAGAAAAGATTTTACCTCTGTTGGTTTAATATTTTGAATAAATTTCCCCTTTTTAAAAATTGCGGCTTTCTTGTTTTCCATTCCTACGATCGCCAAATCTACTTCCCGAGCTTCTCCTAATCCGTTAACAATACAACCCATTATTGCGATTTTAAGGGGTTTTTCTTCAAATTTATCGGAAAAACCTTCAATATATTTTACAATATCTTCGACTGGAATTTTAGTCCTGGCGCAGGTTGGACAGCTAATAATCGTTAGTCCTCGGTCTCTTAGTCTTAAGCTTTTTAAAATTTCCCAGCCAACTTTCACTTCTTCAATGGGCGAACCGCTCAAAGAAATCCTAATGGTATCGCCAATGCCTTCTAAGAGTAAACTGCCAATACCAATGGAAGATTTGACGATTCCTGTTCTTGCCCTTCCGGCCTCGGTAATTCCTAAATGAAGCGGCCAATTCCCTCTGCCAGCCAAAATCTTATAAGCTCTAATAGTGGTTAAAACATCAGTTGCTTTTAAAGAAACTACTATATCTTTAAATTTCAGCTTCTCTAAAAATCTAATTGACCTCATTGCAGATTCAACTAAAATTTCAGCTGTAATCTTTTCTCGATATTTTTTTAATAAATCTAATTCCAAAGAACCGCTATTGATCCCTATCCTTATTGGAATATTCTTCTTCTTAGCTTTTTCAACTATCGCCTTTACTTTCTCTTTGTCGCCTATATTGCCCGGGTTAATTCGAATCTTATCGGCTCCCTGATTTATTGACTCAATGGCTAATTTATAATCAAAGTGAATATCAACAACTAAAGGAATATTTATTTGTTTTTTTATTTTTCTTATTGCTTTGGCTGATCTCATATCCGGCACCCCAACCCGTACTATTTCGCAACCTGATCTTTCTAGCTCTTTAATTTGTCTTACTGTCGCTTTTACGTCTTTAGTTGCGGTATTGGTCATTGACTGAACAGAAATAGGATTTTTACCGCCAATTTTTACATTGCCTACTTTTATTATTCTAGTTTTTCTTCTGTTTATCTTTTGCATACCCCGTAGGAAATTAAATATTTTCCGTTGTTATATTAAGACCTTTGGATATCTCCATAATTATTGTTATTTACATAATCAAGGGTTTTTGAAGGGAAAATATTTGAAAATGTCTATGTCCCAAGGAAATCTAATATTGAACGCGCCATCTTGTCTTATCCACGAAAACCCTCTTGTTTCCTACGGGGCATAGCTTTTTAATTTTTGAATTACTTCTTTAATCAACCAATCGGGAGTAGATGTGCCAGTGGCTATCCCTAATGTTTTGACATTCAAAAACCGTTTCTTTTTTAATTGGCTTGCGTTTTCAATATGATAAACTGGTTTTCCAACTGCTTTGGCAATTTCTACCAGCCTATTAGTATTAGCACTGGTTTTCGACCCAATAATTAACAATAAATCTACTCTTAAGGCTAATTCTTTTAGCCCTTCTTGATAGGCTGAAACACTTGGGCAAATGGTATTATAAAATTTAAGATTTTTAAATCTCTTCTTAAGTACTCTTATAATTTCTTTAACTTTTACTGGATTCTGAGTAGTCTGGGCTATTATTGCTAAAGACTTATTTTTTATTTCTAGCCTAAAGGCCTCTTCTTCACTATCGATAATGATTCCTCTTCTTTTTATAACTGCCTGAATTGATCTGATTTCTTTGTGTTCTTTGTCGCCAATAATAATTATCTGGTTTCCTTTCTCGTGAAGATCTTTCGTTAAGTCTTGAACATTTTTTACTAAAGGACAGGTCGCATCAACCATTTTAATGCCCATCTCCTTTATCCTTTGCAGGACTTCTGGATCCTCTCCATGAGTAGGAATGATTATCACACCACTTTTTGCTTCATCTAAAGAATTAATAAATTCTACGCCTGATTCTTGAAGTTTTCTTATAACGCTTTCGTTGTGAACCAAAGGGCCCAACACCTGACAAGGTCTTACTGCTTTTGACGTCTTTAATGCTAAATTAAAAGCTCTTTTTACCCCAAAACAAAATCCTACCTTTGTAGCTAAAATTATTTCCATAAACAGTAATTTTTCAAATTTTAATTGGTACTCCTTTTACACCTCTTGTTCTTATTATAGAATAAATAGAGATTTATGAATAACGATTTAATTGAAATTGACGGATCTATTGGTGAAGCTGGCGGCCAAATATTAAGGACAGCTGTGGCTTTGGCGGCAGTAACTAAAAAACCCTGCCATGTATTTAATATTCGAGAGGGCAGGCCAAAGCCGGGGTTAGCAACCCAACATCTTTTGGGAATTCAGGCCTTAGCTCGGCTCTGTGATGGAAAATTAGAAGGAGATTATCTGGGTTCAGAAGAAATTAAATTCTATCCAGGTGAAGTTTACAGAGGCCGGGCCTCTGTTAATATTACTACTGCAGGAAGTATAGCTTTGGTTTTGCAAGCTTTAATTTTGCCGGCTTTGTTCGCCCCAGAACCAATTAAAATTTATTTTGACGGTGGATCTACCGACACCTTTTTCTCTCCAACCATTGACCATTTCCGCTATGTATTTTTAAAAATCTTAGAAAAGATGGGGATGAAAATAGAGATAAATATAATCAGACGAGGTTTTTATCCTGAAGGTGGTGCAAAAGTTGAAGTTATAGTTCATCCCCTCCTTCGGCAAGCCCGCCTGCCGGCGAGGCAGGGTTCCGGCGGGCAGGCCTCTAAACTAAACAGTGTGAATTTAATTGAAAGAGGTAAGCTTAAAAAAATTACAGTAACTTCAGGCGCTTCAGAATTTTTACAAGACAAAAAGGTAGCTGAAAGGCAATTAGCTGGAGTAAAAGAAATTTTAGGAAAATTAAAATTGTCCCTTGAAGAAAAAATTGAATATTATCAAACTTCCTGTCCGGGAAGCCAAATCTGCTTAATTGCTGAATTTAAAAATACAGTCATTGGGACTGATAATTTGGGGAAATTAGGGAAAAGAGCTGAAGATGTCGGCAAAGAAGCTGCTTTAGAATTATTAAAAGAACAAAAATCTGAAGCTTGTTTAGATAAACATTTAGCCGACCAAATTTTACCCTATATGGCTCTTGCCAAAGGCAAATCCCAAGTAACCGTCTCAGAAATAACCGATCACTGCAAAGCCAACATCTGGGTAATTGAAAAATTCATTGATGGAAAGTTTAAGATAGATGGTAATTTAATATCTTGGAGTCCATAAAAAATATTGTCTGTTGGGATAAAAAAGCCCGCGCTAAAGCGCGGGCTTTTACAATCTCTTGCTAAAAATTTACGGAACTTGCCCCGTGGTCCTGAGGTCATCGAAGGATTTTACGGGGAAAACCGAAAAGTAGAATAGTCAGTCAATAAATGTAATAGCAGAGAGGATTTGGTTATTCAGGAAGCTTAAAACTGTTCACAACAGTCTCAAATTCTTCTCGAAACTCATATTTTCCGTCTTTTACTTTTGGTGCGCCTGTGAGCCATAGACGGTAAATGTATTTTTTGCCGTAGAGAATATAGGTTTCACCCCAAGATGTTTCACCTTTAAGATCCTCAATATCAAAGATTACTTGGCCAGGAATATTATTAATGGTTGTATTTTGTACTTTTCTTGTCAGGATTGCTCCATATGATGTTTTTTCTTGGTCTATCTCTTCATACTTAAACGTCTCTCTTTCTGAAAGATTATGCACATTTAAATAGACGAGGAATGTACCTGCCCAAATGGTTATCACTCTCCCTGGTGACTCTGGAAATCCTTCATATAAAGTCCATTGACTAGGGTAAGCTAGAGAATAAAAGTATTCCGGGCTTTCATATCGAATTGTTTGTGGTATGGGGGTTAGTGTCACTTCCTCTGGGACTTCTATTGCTGGTGGCTTTACTTCGGGTAGTCTTATTTCTATTTCAGCTAATCTTGTTTCCAGGCCTGCTATCCATAAATAGTAATAACCTAAAGTCCCTCCGCCAACAATGGCAGCCAAAACAACAACAATTAAGATGTATTGCAGATTAATTTTACCTTGGGTAATGAATGGCATATTGGGTTATTATAGCATGTTTAACACCCGACGTTAAACATCTTTACCACTTTTTTGATTATTCATATTTTCATTCTCCAACGATTTCTGGCTGGCCCCGTTAGAAATTAATCAGTAATTTCTAAGCGGGGCTGGAAGAATTGATTAATTCTAATTTCGATTGGGATGACTTCTTTTAATTCCGCGCGGAACGAGGAATCAAGGTTCTGAGGGACTTTACTCCTCACGGTTCTTATTTTACCGTCTTCAATCACAACTTTCAACATTAAGCCCTGCATTGTTTCTTTTGAAAAACCCTGGTCGAAAATAAAATTTCCTAAGGAATAGGCGATATAACCATCTTTATAGCGTTCGATTTCTTGAACAACATGGGGATGATGGCCAATTATTAAATCTGCCCCAGTATCAATAGCTAGACGGGCGAAGTATTTTTGTTCTGAAGTTGGTTGGGATTTATATTCCTCGCCAAAATGCATTGAAACAACGATTAAATCTGCCTGATTTTTAGCTTTTTTTATATCTTCTTCTAATCTTTCTTCTGTCAGCCAGCTAATTCCTGAACGTTTTCCTGTAGCTTCCCAATTTTTAGAACCTAAATTAGTATAAGCTAAAAAGGCAATTTCTATATCATTAATCTCTTTTATTATCGGCGAGTAAGCCTCTTTTTCGCTAAATCCTCCGCCAACATAATCTATTCCGGCCTCTCTTAGTCTCAAAAAAGTATCTTCCATTGCTTCCCGGCCATAATCAAAAATGTGATTATTAGCAACTGATAAAATATCAAAACCAGCATAATTGAATCCTTCGATTGCTTTAGGATTTGTCCGAAAAGAATAAATTGAGCCGACTTTGCTGCCTTTATCAGAAATTGGGCTTTCTAAATTTCCGAATAAAATATCGGCCTTCTCTAAGTCTTCAGCAATTTCCAAAAATGGGAATTTCCAATCTCCTTTGCCGTATTTATTTATCGACCATTCCACTCCCCGATTAAGCATAATATCTCCGACGAAAAATAAAGTTATTTCTGAGGGTGGCTTTTTAAAAGATATTAATACTTGAGCTTGAGAAATTTCTGAAATTTCCTTTTCAAATTTCTGGAATTCAACAATAAAAAAGCTACTACCAAAGGCAGCGATTAGTAAAATAATCAAAATAAAAATGAGTAAGTTTTGATACTTTTTTTTGAAAAAAAGAACGTGCATGTTACTTTCTTAGTATAACAAAAAACCCCACGCGTGAAGCACGGGGTTGTCATACGCAAAAACCCCGCGTCTGACGCAAGGCTTTTTTGACTAACGGCAAAGCTGATTGCTTTATCTATTTAGCAGGTCAAATGAAAAAGGCCAATAACTTTATCTTGTTCTCCTTCTTCCTCTTCTGATTCTTCGTTTATTACATTAAAAGTTTTAGTAGCTTGCTCGGTTAAGTCAATTATCAATTCAATCCCTTTCGATTTTATCTCGTTTTTAGCGGCTTCGGTAACTTCAGCCATCCCAGATTCCCCGGTCCCAATAATAATAGTGTCTGGATTTTGTTTTATTGCCCTTTTTATGTCTTCCACGCCTATAATATGACCTTCTTTTCTCCACCATTTCAAAACTTCGTCCGTCCATCTAAGCTCAACGTCGTGATTATAAATTTTTCTATTCATAGTGATTGAACCAAATTTATACTCTTCAATCATATTTTTACTTTAGCTCAATTAAAGCAATTTCTGGGGGAGCGTTAAATCTAATTGGCAAAAGAGTTGTTCCAATGCCTCGGCTTACATAAAGAAAAGTAGAATTCTCTTCAAAAAGCCCACTTTTATATTTCTTATCGTATTTTAAGGGCAGTAAAAGATTGGTGATAAAAGGAATATTTATTTGACCTCCGTGGGTATGGCCAACAAGAACTAGGTCCACACCTTTTCCCTTCACTTTTCTAAAAATCTCCGGAGAATGGGCAATTAATATTTTTGATGCACCAGCTTCAATGCCTGCCATTGCTTTTTCAACGTCATCGTAGCCTTCATGTGGATCATCGACGCCAATAAGGTAAACCCCGTTAGAAATCGAAAGCTTTCTAATGGGGTGAATAAAATCTTCATTTCTCCTTAATATTACTGCTTCGTTCTCAAGGATTTTAATTCCGCTTTCTTCCAAAAGATTATTTATAATTTTAAATTGTGGATGATAATGATCATGGTTTCCTAATACTCCGAAAACCTTTTTTGAATAACTTTCGGAAAGTTTTTTCCAAAAATTTTGACAAGACTCTAGATCTTTAGTCGTCTCATTTATAAAATCGCCGGTGATGAAAATAAAGTCTGGATTTAATGATTGTAAAATTTCTAAAACTTTATTCTCTTTTTCACTAAAATTCTTTGAATGCAAATCAGAAAGATGCGCGATTTTAACTCCTCTAAAAGACGGGGGTAGGTTTTTTATTTCTATCGAAAATCTCTCGATTTTAATAGTTTTTGATTGCATAAAAAAATCATAAATCCTAATAAAATAGCGGAAAACCAGATAGGCAATTAACCTTATTGAAATTTAAGGCTGGAATATTTACCACAACGGTCATTCCACATAGAAACTACTTTTCCTTCAATTCTGGCTTCAATGACCTCACATAAGTTGGGACAACCTTTACATTGAAAAGAGGTACACTTTATGTCTTGATCGGAAACTCCCCAGCCCCTAAATTTGGTTTTCCCTTGGATATTTTCTTTGGCTAAAAGGGCTGCCCCCAAGGCTCCCATTACCGTGTTATGTTTTGGCACAATAACTTCTTCTCCTAAAACGTTATTAAAAGCTTTTCTCATTCCCAAATTTTCTGAAACCCCGCCTAAAAAAACTATTGGAGGTAAAATCTTTTTTCCTTTAGCTATATTGGCCAAAAAATTTCTGGCCAAACCGTGGCAAAGACCAGCAACAATATCTTCTCTGGAATGACCTATCTGCTGTTTGTGAATCATATCAGATTCAGCAAAAACCGTGCACCTGGAACCTACGATTGTTGGTTGTTTTGATTTTAAAGCAATTTGGCCGAATTCTTCTATTGGAATTCCCAACCTAAAAGCTTGGGCGTCAAGAAAACTTCCGGTACCCGCAGCACAAATAAGATTCATGGCAAAATCAACCACCACTCCGTTTTCTAAAATAATAATTTTCGAATCTTGTCCACCAATTTCAATAACTGTTTTGACTTCAGGAATAAAAAAGTTTACCCCCTTGGCGTGGGCAGAAATCTCATTCTTAACTAAATCGGCTCCAACTACTACTCCGGCTAAATATCTGGCAGATCCTGTTGTTCCTACTCCGGTAATTTCGATATTGTGAGGAGTCTTTCCTCGAAGGCGTTTCAAACCATTCTGAATCGCCCTAATAGGATTACCTTCCGTTCGAAGATAAAGAGCGCACAACACATGGTTATTTTCGTCAATTAAGGTCAATTTTGTTGAAATAGAACCAACGTCAACGCCAAGATAAGTATTCATAATAAAGATAAAATTATTGATTACCTGCTCCGCACTGTTTCGAAGGAATTAGTGCGTGGTTAATTATTACTTTGATTTCATTAAATCGACGAAAGCTTCTAATCTGGTTTGGATCCCTGCTTCGGCCGTCTGTTCATCTAAAGAGATAGAAAGAAATGGAAGTTTTTTTTCTTGGCTAATTTTTTGTAAGATTGGCCTAACGGTAACTTCCGGCATACAACCGAATGGTAATAAGTGAATAACACCGTCGAATCCCTTTCTAGCATATTCCAGTATTTCTTCAATTGCCTGACGACCGTGGCCGCCAACCGTTGTTTTTAGGTACGGATTTACTTTCCTTTGAAGTAACCATTCATTCCAGGGAGGAAAACCGCCCTTTAAGTGCTGAGTAAGGTTTAATTTCCTATGCACCGTAATGTTCATCTCGCCTAATTTTTTATCTAAATCAAAATTGACCCCTCCATCGATAATGGTATAAATTTCTCCGACTATCCCTACGCTCAAAATCTTTCGATTTTGATCTATTTTAATTTCGGAGAATTTTCCCCAAGTCTCTTTTTTAAGTTCAGATATTTTTTTTAAACTAGTGGTCTGCGTTAGTTTTTTTAGGGCCGTATTTAAAACTTTGTCTGTCTGACCCTTTTCTTTTTCTCTTGGTCTAAAGTATTGAGCTTTTTCTTCCAGTTTTTCAATAAAATTAATTTCTTTAAAAAAAACGCGGACTGCCTCGAGAAGTTTCCAAAATGAAATTTTGTTTGATTTTTTTATTTCTAAAATCCGGGAAAGAAGGTTTTGGGAATTGAAATTTAAAACTTTTATCTTGAAACCGGCCTCTCTTAAGGCTTTTTCTTGAATTATCCAATAATATCTCAACCTACAACTCCCTCCAAGATTTTCCCACATTATAACGGTATCGGCTCCTTTTCTTATGGCTGGGAGATAGTTTCCAATATTAACCTTCAGTGGAAAACAAAAAAGTTCTGGAGAAAGTTTTACCCCTTCTTCAATGACTTTTGGGTTGGTTTTTTCCGGTAAGATAACTTCGAAGCCTAATTTTCGAAGCAAGGTTTGAAAAGCTATGGTGTAATTTCCCCAATCTGCAAAAGTAATTTTCATAAACTTTATGGATTGCCTAATGTTTACATACAGCAAATTTATATTCACCCCGCACCTAATCTTTGTAATAAATTCGCCTTAGACTTATAGTGGAGGCGAAAACCGTAAACCATAAGAGATTAGATGCGGGGCGGATATGCGGATTTTTAACTAATGTAATGTGTCGAAAAAAGCTTCTAATCTAGTTTGGAGGCCGGCCTCACCGGTGTGTTCGTCAATTAAAAGATACAAGAAAGGAATCTTTTTGTTTTTAAATTCTTTTTCGACGAATTCTTTTAAAACTGCATCGCAACCACATTGAAAAGCAGATATTTCAATTGCTCCCGATATACTATCTTTAGCAATACCTTTAACCTGAGTCAATATTTCCTGCCCGAATTCCCAATGAAATTTAGGTGAAATATTTTCTTGATTTCCTGGTGATTGCCGGACAGGAACTTCGTCAATAAATATAACCTCTGCCCCTAGATCAATAATCTTCTTTTTTATGCCTAAGTTAATATAATCATCATATAAATTATAAGGGTGGCTAACAATAATTATTTTTTTCTTTTGAGATTGGATTTTCTTTAAATAGCCTTCTTCAATTCTTAATTCTTCTTTTTTTTCTTTCAAGAAAGCAGCCTTAATGGCTATTTTAACTAATTCTTTTTCCTTGCCAATCTTCCTGCTGAATTTCATTAAAATATCTTCGAGATTGGATTTGTCCAAATCAAGCCAGGGCGATAGAAGAGGAGTTTTTATCAATAAAGAAAACAAATCGGGTAGGGCGAAAAATTTGGGACAATATTCTAATTTTGCTTCACTTTTCAGTAATCTAGGGATAAAAATAAAATCTACTTTCCCGTCTAGCCATAAAATGTGGCCGTAAAGAACTTTAACAGAAAAACAAGACTCTGGATCTGCCGCCTTTATTCCGATTTCAATAATCTCTTTATTGCTCTCTGGGGAAAGAAGAACTTGGAAACCAAGCTTTTCGAAAAAGACTGGCCAGAAAAAAGGTTTTTTCCAATAGAATAAGGCTCTTGGAATACCAACCGTCGGTCTTTTTTGTTTGGACTCTTTCATGTTAAAAAAGGGTTTTTTGGCGAGATGAAAGTTTTTTTCCTTCCTCTCCAAAAATCTTAATTTTCCCGTAAACACCATCGTAACCAGGTTCAATTTGAATTTTTCCTCCCCTAACCTTTACGATGCCTTCGCCGATTTCAGGTAAAGTGGCGGCTCTAAGGTCTGATTCGGAAACTTCAAGTAAAATATTCAATTCGTTACCGAATTTTTTAATCAGATTATTATATTCTTGAATTCCTTGCTTTGTTCCGGGTGAAACGCCCAGGGCATCGGCAATTATTTCTTCTAGAGGAATAAGGCTCTTGAAAGGAATTGCATTTTCTGGTTTAAATCCTGCTTTTCTGTCGGCCAACTGCTCAACTCGATTTAAAACCCCAATTGTTAAAGGTTTTCTGCAGTTCGGGCAAATATTATTATACTTTTTTGTTTCTTGGGGATGAATATTAACCTGACAGTTTCGATGACCATCGTAATGGTATTTTCCTTCTTGAGGAAAGAATTCAATTGTGTAAAGAAATTTTTGAGGGTTTCTGGATTTTATAGCCTCTATAATTGCAGGATAACTAATTTCGGTATCAAAAACATTTGCCTCCCGGCCTATTTTTGCCGGACTATGGCTGTCGCTATTTGAAATCAAGGTAATCTTGTCTAGGGCTGACAATCGCCAGTTCATTTCAGGGTCTGAAGACAATCCTGTTTCTAGGGCGAAAATATATTTTGAATATTCCTCGAAACACTCTTCAATTGAGTCAAAACCAGAACGAGAACCAAAGAGGCTAAACCAGGGCGTCCAAATATGTGCCGGCACTATGAAACAACTCTCTGATACATCTAGAACAATCTTCGCCAACTCTTTGGCGTCTAGACCCAGAATTGGCCGGCCATCGGATTTTAAATTACCGATCCAACCAAGATGAGTATTAATTTTTTCAACGGCCTCAAAGGAAGGAGCAAAAACTATAATATGAATCTTCCGAACTCTTTCTTTTTTAGAATAGATGCAGCTAATTTCGGTAGTCAGAATAAATCTTGTTTCTGAATGATTAGTTTTTAGCCGAAATAAACTTTCTTCAGCCGGCTCCAGCTTCTCTTTTAAGTTTTTAAACCATTCAGGATGAGTGAAATCCCCTGTGCTTAAAACCCTAATTCCCTTTATCTTTGCCCACCTATCTAGGTTCTCCAGGTCCATATTCTTGGAAGTGGCTCGAGAATATTTAGAATGAAGATGAAAATCAGCAATAAATTTCATACCCCGTAGGAAGTTAAATATTTTCCGTTGTTATTATATTTAGACCCTCTAAACAATTTTCTAATCATAGTGATTGATATAAAAAGGTTTTTGGATAGAAAATATTTGAGTTTTTATATATGCCTCGAAGAAACTTACTTTTTATATTCTGTCTCGTTTTATCGACGAAAACCTTCTGTTTTCCTGCGGGCATATTTTTCCCTCTTTCATTTATATCATTTCTTGCATTAAAAAGAAATAAATAAAACCCGTTTTAATAACGGGCGGAGGAATAGCTTTGTTTGGTCTTCTTTAAGGCTCTTGGCTGCTTTTTCTCGTAACTCTTTCTTCAAACCATCTTAGGCAAGTTAAAATTATAATCGCAAAAGGTAACAAAAATGGCGGTCCAGTAAAGTTTTACGGCTACGGCCACCCCAATGCCCGCAGCAACCCAAAGACCAGTAGTAGTGGTTAGGCCTTCAACATGAAATTGTCGATAGATAATTAGACCGGCCCCAATAAAACCCACCCCCAAGACAATTTAACCAATTATCCGCGAAGGATCAAAATTAACACCAGACTTATCCCAAAACATTGCAGAAGCTTAAAAAGCAACAATTACAAATAAAGCTGCGCCCAGAGAAACCAGACTATACGTTCTCAATCCGGCTTCTTTTCTTTTATACTCCCGCTCTAGTCCCACTAGAGCTCCAAGAAAAGCAGCAAGTAGTAATTGAAAAACAATTTGAATTTAGGGATTTTCTAAAAACCCAGCCACATATTAAACACTAATTTTAATCACTAATTATCGCGAATAAATTATCAGCAGTTACTCGTGATTGAAATCCGTGCTTCTATTAGTGATTACACTTTATAAACCGAATAACCCTCTCGAATCTTTTGTTCCACCTTTAAGCCAACAGATTCTCCAGTTTTAGCCTCGTCGACTTTTTGGTGTTCAACTTCCATCGATTCAACGCTCTGAGTAAAATCAATTTCTCCGCCAACTATTCGGATGTTATCGCCAGCCTTTAAAGTATCGGAAAGTTTAATTACCGCTACTCCAATTTTTCCAAAATAGTGAGTAATTTTACCTATTAATTGGCCTTCAATTTTTTCTGGCATATTTTTTTTAAAAATTAGCTATTATCTCGTCGACCTCGGGCCTTGTTCTGGTGTTTCTCTTTGTCAATAAGTTTAATTAATTTTTTGACTAGTTTTTTAGGATCTTTCTCATAAATATTTTTTTTACCGCCCCCGAAAAGGGCCAGTTATTGTTCACGAAAATCCTTGTGTCTTCCTACGAGGCATATTTCTAAAGATATATTAATATTTTTATTATAACAAATGTAAAAAAAATAAATAGGCGTTAGATAACACCTACTTATTTTTGAGGGGGAGCAGTCTTAACAAACTCGGTTTGCGCCTTAGGCTGGACGGACAATTAGCCAGGGATATCCTTGATAACCTCCTTCATTAAGTTCCGCCTGTCCTTTGAGAATAAAATCTCGCACCCCCTCAATTCTTTATCTTAGTTTTTTAAAAATATCTGTCAAGAAGTGTTAAAGGCTACCTTATCCACATTCTATCCACAGTTTTTTATAGGTGCTTGGAAATTGTATTCTCAGTAAGAATTTTCACCCCGCACCAGATGCTTTTTAATTATTGTACCACGAGGGGAGTCGAACCCCTGTCTCAGGCTCCGGAGGGCTACATAGCACTTGTCCCGCACTAAATTTAATGTGTCCTCAGCGCGACTCGAACGCGCAACCTTCAGCTCCGGAGGCTGACGCTCTATCCAATTGAGCTACGAGGACATATTGGTGAGGGTATCCAATTAAGCTATAGGGACTCTTTTTTATTATACCTTAATGAAGTTATATTCAAAAAGGCCCTCAGATAGGTTGATGTTGTATCATCTTCGGGCCCTTTGCCGCAGTATTGCAGCAGCGGTTCGAGTGGCTTTACTGTAAGCCACGGGGGAAATCCAGAGCGATTCTTTGCTCCAAATCCTTGCACCATCCAATCTCATTCTGCCTGATTCTCGAGGATTTCCGTCGATAAGTACAAAGATAATGCGTTTGCCTTCAGTTTCAATTATAACCCTTCGGGCTTTCCCATTCTCTCTATCTACACTTATAACTTCCAGCTTCAATTCCGTTCTCCTTTCAGGATCTATATTGATAAGCTAATGAACTACTTTATTTTAGCTTATTTTTTGTTTTGTCAACCCCGTAGAATAATTTCGAAAAATTATATTCTTATTGAATGGGGCTCATTCGAAATTTCTCTGCGAGGCCAAGGTTTTTCCGCTATAAGATAAATATTAGTCAATTTTTCCTTTTTATTTTTCCTTTCTAAGATCCCGATTTCTTTTATTCGAAATCCTACTTTCTTGAAAAGTTTTTTTAGTTCTTTTTGGGTAAAAAAATGGAAATAACGCTGCGCTATTATTTTTTTATCTGAATTTTTCCAGGGATAAAATATATCTCTAAAATCCAGCTGAGATCTTCTTAAAAGTTTAAGAATTGTGGTTTCAATTAGTAATTTCCATGCTGTTTTTCTCTGCCATAGATTCCAAACAGTTAGAGCCAGAAGACCGCCAGGTCGTAAAGTCCTTTTTGCTTCTTTCAAAAATTGAAGGCGGAACTCAATTGATGGAATATGGTGTAAAACTGCGACACTATAGATTTTATCAAAACAATTATCGGGGAATGGTAAATTTAAGGCATCGGCTACCTGGAAATTCTTTTGTGGGTATTTTTCTTTGGCTATTTTAATTAATTTTTCTGAATTATCTATCCCAATATATTCTATGTCTTGATCTTCAAAAATCTGTAAAAGTCTGCCATTACCACAACCTAGGTCTAAAACCTTATCGCCTGGCGTTATATACTGAACTAACAGCTTTAATTCATCCCAAGCAAAAGAACGCGTCCTTGAAAAATCATCAGCAATTAAGCTATAATCTTCTTTAGTCTTATTTAAAATATATTTGGCATATTCTCTTTCCATTTATGAAGAAAAGTAAACTAGCCCCAAAGGACCGAGCACTCAACACTTTGAGTGCTCGGCCTACGAGGCAGGCAGTTAAAGAATTAATTAAAGCTCGAGTTAAAACTTTGGCCGATTTAGCTAAGGTGAAAAGAAAAATAGCTAAAAAATACAAAACATTCTGTCTGGCCAATGTTGAACTCTTGAAAGCATATCATAAATTACTGAAAGGCAAAAGGATAAAAGAGAATAAGATTTTAGAAGAATTACTGCGAATAAGAAGAGTGCGCTCTCTGTCCGGGATAGCGGTAATTTCTGTTTTAACCAAGCCTTATCCTTGCCCCGGCCATTGCCTTTATTGTCCTACCCAAGATGGCATTCCAAAGAGCTATTTGGACAATGAACCGGCTGTAATGAGGGCAATTTTGAATAAATTTGATCCTTATCTCCAGGTTAAAACACGGCTTAAATCCCTAAAATTAACCGGCCACCCAACAGATAAAATTGAATTAATAGTCATTGGAGGAACTTGGTCATATTTACCGAGAAAATATCAAGCCTGGTTCGTTAAAAGGTGCTTTGATGCTTGCAATAAATATGTTTCAAAAAATTTAGAAAGAGCTCAAAAAATAAACGAGAGGGCAAAACATAGAATCATCGGTATTACATTAGAAACTCGGCCAGACTATATCAATAAAAAAGAAATTGAAAGAATGAGGAAACTCGGAGCAACCAGGGTGGAAATGGGAGTTCAAAGTCTTTATGATAATGTTTTAAAAATAAATCAGCGGGACCATAAAGTAGAAACAGTTATTAAGGCAACTAAGCTTTTAAAAGACGCTGGTTTTAAGATCTGCTACCATATGATGCCAAATCTTCCTGGCTCGGATTTAAAAAAAGACAAAAAAATGTTTCAAGAATTATTTTCGAACCCTGATTTTCAGCCAGATCTTTTGAAAATTTATCCCTGTGTTGTCTTAAAAGAAGCTCAACTTTATAAGCTATGGCAAGTTGGGCAATATAAACCCTACAACATTCACCAATTAATAAAGCTTTTAAAAAATATTAAAAAGAGAATTCCATACTATTGTCGGATTCAAAGGCTAATTAGAGATATTCCTTCTCAAAGTATTATTGCGGGCTGTAAGACCTCTAATTTACGTCAGATCATCTTTAAAGATATGAAAAAAGAAGGCTGGAAATGCCGTTGTATAAGATGTAGAGAGATAAGAGAAGCATACGACCCAAAAACGAAACTTTATCTTTTTAGAAAAGATTATGATGCTTCCGGAGGAAAGGAGATTTTTTTAAGCTATGAAGAAAAAAACCGCAAAAAGCTTTATAGTCTTTTGCGGTTAAGAATTCCTTCCTGCGTTCCTCCTTCGTCAAAGACTACGGAAGGATACAGTAAAACTTCGGAGGGCAGGCCTTCTCAAAAACATTTTTTGCCGGTTTTACAAAATGCGGCCATTATCAGAGAAGTCCACACTTACGGCCAGCTTGTTCCGATTTCTGAAAGCAAAACCGCCCCTCAACACCGGGGCCTTGGCAAAAAGTTAATTAAAACAGCTGAAAAAATAGTTTACACTGAGTTTGGTCGAAGTGCTAAAAATGAATTTGGCTTTCGCCCCCACACCAAACGAAGACAGGACACCAAGATTAGTAAAATTAGTCCTCGTTATGGTGTGGTGGGGGTAAAAAAAATAGCAGTAATTTCTGGAGTAGGAGTAAGAAATTATTGGCGGAAATTAGGCTATCAATTAGAAAACGATTATATGGTAAAAAATCTATAATCTTTTAAGCTTTCTAAAGTCTCTTTCTAAAATTTTTCTGAACTTTAAGAATCTTATTCCTGCTGCCGGATGATAGACAATAAAATATTCTTTACCATCTTTTTGAAGCCATTTCCCGCGATAATCTTTCAGTTTTTTATTTTTAAAAAATATTGAAAAAGCAACTTCGCCAAACAAAATAAATTTTTGAGGATTAATAATGTGAATCTGCTCTTTTAAATAAGGCAGGCAGATTTGAATTTCTTTTTGAGTCGGCTTTCGATTTTTGGGCGGGAAGCATTTTACTGGCGAAGTTATGAAAACTTTTTCTCTCTCGATTTTTACTAACCTTAAGAGTTGGCTTAAAAGCTTACCCGCTCTTCCTATAAAAGGCCTTCCTGTCTTATTTTCTTCGGCTCCCGGAGCCTGACCAATTATCATAATTTTAGCATTTGCTGGACCTTCTCCCGGTACGGTGTTTCTCCTCGTTTTCCATAATAAACATTTTTTACAGTGAGAAATCTTTTTATGAAGTTTTTTTAGTTTGACTGTTTTCATCTTTAACTCTTTACTGTGATTAGTTCTTAAAAATTAAGTTTTTTATTTTCTTTTCTTCTGAACCTTGTTCCGTAATATCAATTTATATTTTACGGGACTCGGTGTCCGATAAGTTGATTTGCCTTTTTTAGCTTTTTTAGATGAATAATTTTTCATAGCCTCACCCCCCGACCCCCGTGTTAGACACCTTCGGTTTCTAACGTTTTCGCCCCTCGCTTCACTCGGAGCGAAGGCCTGTTTTTCCACCACGGGGTGAGTTAGTTAGTCTTTTTAAGGCATTGATTTTTTCTTTTGGGTTTACCTTGCTTCTTTTAATTCCTTTTTCCATGATTTCAAGGGTTCTATCGTAAATATCTCTCTCAATAAAATAGGGCGTGCCGTCTTTGCCGCCATGAGCAAAAGAATACCTGGCTGGATCATCATAAGAGGGTCTTGCCCCATAAATGATTTCAGCAACCAAAGAGAGGGCCCTTATGGTTCTTGGACCGACTCCTTTTATTGATAAAAGCTCTTCGAAACTTTGAGGATCTTGTTCTGTTGCAAGAAATATTGATTTTTTCAATCTTTTTAAATCAAATTTTTCCTGCAGTACCGGATGCCAATGAAATTCAATATTATTTAATTCCATCTCAGTAAAATTACTTAACCTTCTTTTCTTCATGAAAGAATTTGATTTACTTAAAACACTTTTAAGGTCTTTAAAGAATCTCTTTGGTTCTTCTTTGACCAGGCTGGCGCTAATTTTTCGATTCTCATCACTCTCTTTAGCTGTAAGATTCAGCGGCTTAACTTTGACATCAGAAATAATTCCAGAATGAGGTTCTTCAATAAAATTATACTCTGAGCCTGCTAAAGGATCTTTAATGTTAGAAGATAACCAATGGTAACGTCTGGCCCGAGAAAGCTGTTCTGACATCCCTTGTTGGACCACTGCCCACTGACCGGATTTTGTAAAGATTAAATTGTGGTGGTAAAGCTGGAAACCATCTTGAAGAGCAGTATTGTCTACTTTAGCTGACATTTTGGAAGCATACACTAATTCATCTATTTTCTCCAAAGGAAAGCCTAAAAACTCACCCCAATCCTGAATTTGCTCTGGAGTTTTTCTCGAAGTTTTTCCTTTACCACCACAGATAAAAAGGCCAAGCTCATTTTCTAACCCCCGAAGGCCCTCTTTTAAAGCTCCCATAGTAATTGTGGTTAAACCACTACTATTCCAATCAAAACCCAAAACACAGCCTAAGCTCTGGAACCAAACGGGATCAGACAGTCTTTTTAATAACTCTTCTGACCCGAATTCTTCAACAATGGCTAAGGCTATTCCCCGTCCTAACGTACGCATTCTTTCAAAAAGCCAAGGAGGACATCTTCCGTAATCCAATGGAACCGTGGCAATTCCTGTTCTCATGGTTCGATATACTCATTATGACCCCAAATTTATTGAAAGGTCATAATTTTATTGTATCAAAAAATCTGGTTCTTCAACCAGATTTTTAATTTGTTTTTTCTTTGTTCTCGGTGGATATGTTTAGAAACTTTTGATACAACTCATTTATTAATTCTTCCTGTTTTTTCAAACTTAAGACACTCCGGCGAATCCGGGCCTTTTCTCTGCGAATAAATTTCCTGAGACTTTTTGGAAGTTTTTTTTGTTTCATAAATAAAAAAGTGATTTAACAATGTAGCAATTTAACAATTTTTTATTCTCCTTTAATTACGGCTAAAGGTACAAGTCTGGCTACTTTTTTAGACAAACCTGCCCGATGAACCACCTCAACAACATTATCGATGTCCTTATAGGCCTGAGGGGCCTCTTCGGCAATACCCCTCAAACTCCAACATTTAATTAATATCCCCTTATTCTTTAATTCTTGAATTAACTGCTGAGGATTAACTCTTCTAACTGCCTCTCTTCGGGACATAGTTCTACCTGCGCCGTGGCAAGTACTAAACCAAGCTTCTTCCCCTTTCTGGGTTCCTACTAAAATGTAAGAGGCAGTACCCATAGAGCCTGGAATTATAACTGGTTGTCCGGTTTCTCGATATTTTTCTGGGATTTCTGGGTGGCCCGACGGAAAAGCTCTGGTTGCCCCTTTTCGATGAACACAAACCTCTATTTCTTTTTCATTAATCTTATATTTCTCAATTTTAGCAATATTATGAGCAACATCATATAAAACAGTTAAAGATAAAGCTTTTTCCCCTAAAACCGATTTCCAGGCCTTTCTAATATAATGAGTAATCATCTGACGATTAGCCCAGGCGTAATTTGCCCCGCAAGCCATAGCTGAAAAATATCTCTGGCCTTCGCTTGATTTCAAGGGACAGGCAGCCAGCTCGCGATCGGGAAGATCTATTTGATATTTGGGCATGGCTTGCATCATCAACCTGATATAATCTGTGGCTATCTGATGACCAAGACCCCTAGAACCTGTATGAATCATAATAACTACTTGGTCTTGAACTAAGCCGAAATCTTCAGATATTTTTCCATCAAAAATTTCATCAACTTTCTGAATTTCTAGAAAATGATTACCAGAGCCTAAGGTCCCCACTTGGTCTCTCCCTCGGTTCTTGGCCCTATCAGAAACCATTGAAGGATCGGCCTGTTGCAATTTCCCTTCGGTTTCACAATTTTCAATATCTTCTTTTTCGCCATACCCTTGCTCAACTAATCTTTGAGCGCCTCCTTCTAAAATTTTATTCAGAGAAGAAAAATCGATTTTTATTTGTCTCCCCTGACCTAATCCCGAAGGAACTTCTTTTTGAATTTCAGTTGCTAAGTTTTCTAAATAAGGTTTAATATCTTTCTCTGAATAATCAGATTTTAAAAGTCTCATTCCGCAATTAATATCATAACCTACCCCTCCTGGCGAAATTACCCCGTCTGAAAGACGGGTAGCAGCTATCCCTCCGATCGGAAAACCATAACCCTCATGCATGTCAGGCATTGCCATGCTGTATTTTACAATGCCAGGCAGGGTGGCAATATTGACTAACTGCCCAAGCGACCTATCTTTAAATGACTCTTCTAACATCTTTTCTGAAACATAAGCTCTGGCCGGAACCTTCATATCTGACCGAAAACTCTTTGGGATCTCCCATAAATAATCATGGATTTTTATAAAATCTTTTTTCTGAAGCATATTTTGATATACCCTGTTATTTTACTCGATTTCTTTAAAAATGAAAAGCCCCAAAGTAGAACAAAGTTCACTTCGGGACTAGTCCCGCACCGAGATTTGCTCTGGTGAGGGGGCCGTGAAAACACGGCAACATTTGGCTAAAATAGTCTATTGAATTTATTGGAGCATTTTTTCGCTTTTCTTAATTCTGCTTTAATTTTCTTTAAAACTTCCGCAATAAACTCTTTTCTGTTTTCAGTTTTTTGAAGATCAACGAAGTTCATATGTCAAAAAGTCGCTCGCTCTCCTCCAGTCTTCTCGCCTCGTCTTCGCCTCGGTGAAGCGGGCGACTGGCGCCATTCGGTCTTCGGGCTCACTCCTTAGAAACCCTCGGCACTTCGTCCTGAGCCCTTCGGCAGTGAGCTCAGGACGAATCTGCTCAGTATCGAAGGATTTCTGGCGTTTCTGCCTCAACGGCAGAAGCCTGTTTTTTTTCACCCCCCCCACCTTTCGAGGTGTTGACAATGTAAATGTCTAAAGAATAATAAATTACGTAGAATAATTTACGAAAGGTGAGGGGGCAAGCGGGGAGATACCCAATCTCCCCGACTCTTTCTGTATCTTTTTGACATTTTAAATGTCAAAAAGTACTGTTGCTTCCCAGGTGTCGTCTGTTCTCTGACGGATATTTAAGTCATGGTGGGTCACGGCCTTAATGTCTTCGCCAAAGTTTTTAACTTTTTGGCCAAAAAGTTCTCCTTCAAGATTAGCTTGCCCTGAACCCATTGAAGGGCTATCTGAAAATTTTCGGAATTTAACACTCGAATAAACCTCTTTATTGACCTGGTTTAAATAAAGAATTTCACTCAAGAAGTCGACCAGGAGGGCCGACAAATCAAGGGAGGTTATTTTAATTTCTCTGCTTATTTTTTGTTCAGATTTTCCAATCTTTGGCTTCATACTTTCTTCCATACCCGAGAGAGCGTTGGAAAATAACTCTTTCTTAGTTGAGCCAAAAGCTTTAATTTTTAAATCTGCTTTATGCTCAAGTATTTCGTATTTTTTCCATAAATTCAGGTTTTGAAATTCTTCTCTAACAATTTTTTTATCATCCCAAGGAATTTTTTTTCCGCCAGCTACACATATCCAGGGCTCTGATCCCTTTCCGGTAATAATCAACTTGTCTCCAGGCTCTGCAAATTTCAAAGCCACCCTAATTGCCTCTTTTCTATCGAGAATTCTATGAAGCGGAACAGATATGTCTTCGTCTGCGGCAGCTCCTTCAACGCCATTGGCTACCTCCTCGATAATCTTCATTGGGTCTTCATCGTAAGGGTCCTCATTGGTGATAAAAATTCGATCACAATGTTGAGAAGCCAATTTTCCTAAAATCGGTCTTTTCCACTTATCTCTACCTCCTCCTGCCGCACCCAAAACACAAATCATTTTAGAATCGGACTTGTTAAGTTCTGGCCCCAGTTTCTTTATGGTTTTATAAACTTTTTCCAAGGCAGCAGGAGTAAAAGCGTAGTCAACAAAAACTTTGAAGGGTTTGGAAATTACAAGTTCCATTCTCCCTGGAATTCCCTCAATTTCTTCCAGGGCTGATTTACAAATCTCTAGAGAAATAGCCTGAGATAAACCGACACATATTGCTGCTAGGGCATTATATATATTAAATTCACCGAGTAGATTGAGCTTAAACTGGGTTTTCTCGATCCAAAAAGTAATTCCCTCTCTTTCTAGCATCCAAAAATAATTAGTGGCTCGTACTTGTTTATAGACTAACTCATCATTTTCTTCATCTGCTGGCTGCCAGCTACCCGTTCCTAAGCCGTAACCATATTTTTCATCGGCTGGGAAATTTAAAAAATAACCAGCTGCTTCGTCATCCAAATTAACGATGCTGATTCTTCTGCCTTTTAGGGATTGAAATAATTTTCCTTTCGCTTCTTTGTATTTTTCAAAAGAGCCATGGGCTTCGATATGTTCCGGGGTTAAATTAGTAAATACGGATATATCAAAATTGATGAATTTGTGTCGATATTGTTTTATCCCCTCGGATGTTACTTCTAAAATTGCGTACTGGCACCCAGAATCTAAAGCCTTTCTTAAGAATTTTTGCAGTTGAAAACGACCGGGCATGGTTTGTTTCAAAAGATTCGACCATTCTTTCTCTCTAATTTTAAATTTAATAGACGACAGAGAAGCTATTTTATATCCTGCTTTTTCGAAAATTTTAGTTATTAGCTCTATTACCGTTGACTTTCCGTTAGTCCCGGTAACTCCAACAACTTTTAAGCTTTTTGACGGAAACCGGTACAAAATAGCACCGCAAAAAGCTAAGAAAAAATGGTACCAACTGACTAAAAACGAAGGGATGAGTTTTTTGGCAATATTCTTTATCATTAAATTTGCCGGTCAATTGCTTCTGAAATTAATTTTAAATCTACCATTAATGTCTTAAATCCGAAGAAACTTAAAGATTGAGGACCATCAGATAGGGCTTTTTCGGGTTGAGGATGGATTTCAATTAAAAGACCATCTGCTCCAGCAGCTACGGCTCCCTTAGCTAAAGAGGGAACAAATTCTCTCTGGCCGGCTGGATGGCTTGGATCGACAATAATAGGTAGGTGACTTATTTTTTTTACTACGGCGATTGAGCTTATATCAAGGGTAAATCTAGTTGAGGTTTCAAAGGTTCTTATCCCTCTTTCACATAAAAGAACCCGGGAATTACCCTCTTTTAGAATATATTCAGCTGCTGCCAACCATTCTTCAATAGTGGCCGCCAAGCCTCTCTTTAAAACTACTGGTTTTCGGCTTTTGCCTACCGACTTAAGTAAAGAGTAATTCTGCATATTTCTGGCACCAATTTGTAAAATATCTGCATATTTTGCCACCAGAGAAACATTTTCTGGTTTTAAAACCTCGGTAATTGTCAAAAGGCCTGTTTCTTTTCCTACCGAAGCTAAAATTTTCAACCCTTTTTCTTCTAAGCCCTGGAAGCTATAAGGAGAGGTTCTGGGTTTAAAAGCCCCTCCTCGCAATATTTTTCCACCTAATTTTTTTACTAGTCTTCCACAAGCTAAAAGTTGTTGTTTATTTTCAATAGCACAGGGACCGGCCATAATAATAATATCTTTTCCGCCAACCTTTAAGTCGCCTATTTTAATAATAGTTTTTCCTTGTTGAGTTGTTCGGCTAGCTAATTTATAGGGCTTATTTGCCATTTTGATTTTCTCACCTTTGAATTTACCACAATTTGCCAAAGAAAAAAAGCCGGACAAAAGAGTCGGTTCCGGAATCCGGCTGATGAATTTGTTGCCTAAAAATCATCTAAGACGTTTTCCTAAGATTTTAAGGGCTTCTTTCACTCTATCCTCGATGTCTGTCGTCTCTTCTGGGATTTTAGTCAAGGCCTCTTTTATTGTCTGGCGAGGGAAACCAAGATTAATTAAAATCTGGGAAGTCTCATCTTCCGGGGTGGATTTTTTCTTCGGAGGAGATTTTATCTTCCGAGACAACTCCAGAATGATTATTTGGGCTTTTTTCTTGCCGATACCAAAGATTTCTTTAATATTTTTTTCATCTTCTTGCTCAAGGGCCTCTTTAATTTTCTCTATTGGTCCTAGGGAAGAAATCTCTAGAGCGGCTTTAGGGCCAATACTGGGAAGACCTATTAAAAGTTCGAAAGATTCTAGCCCTTCTTGGCTCAAAAATCCATAAACATCCAGGGCTCGTTCTCTAACGTTCAAATAACAAAAAAGCTTGAAGTCATCTGTTTTTTGTGGTATCTTATTGAGTGTTTTCTGAGGTAAAAAAACTTTGTAACCCACTCCGTTAACATCCAGAATTATAAATTTTTCTCTTATAAGTATAATTTTTCCTCGAAGATAAGAAATCATAAACCCTTCACTGAAATGAACGATAAAATATAAGAACCTGCTTTGCAGAACCTTAATTCCTCGCTTTGCTCGTAATTAAAAGATAAAAAACAAATGTGCAAAGATGTGAAAATGTTTTTCTGTGTTTATATTTTTGTTTCTAATGTTTCTTCTTTGATCTTTTATTTTCCAGACATCAATAAGTTAATTATACATGAGATTTAAACTTTACTCAAAGTTCAGACCTACGGGCGGTCAGCCCAAGACAATCGAAAAGTTAACAAGAAATTTAAAGGCTGGGGTCCGCCATAATGTTTTATTAGGAGTAACAGGCTCTGGGAAAACAGCTATTATGAGTTGGATTATAGAAAAAATTCAAAAACCCGTGCTTTTGATAGTGGCCAATAAAACCTTGGCCGCTCAATTATATCAAGAGTTCAAGGAATTTTTCCCAAAAAATGGCGTCCATTATTTTGTCTCCTACTATGATTATTATCAGCCGGAAGCCTACATCCCCCAAACAGATACATATATTGAAAAGGACGCTAAAATCAACGAAGAAATCGACAGATTAAGGCACGCTGCCATCCAGGATTTGTTGAATAGACGAGACTGTGTTGTGATAGCCTCTGTCTCTTGTATCTATAATATCGGTTCTCCTAAGGTCTATCGAAAAGTATCCTTAGAAATTAAGTCTGGCCAAAAAATTAAGAGGAGAACATTTTTAAAACACCTAACCGGCCTACGGTACCAGAGGAACGATATTGATTTTAAACCCGGATCATTCCGAGTCAGGGGGAATATTGTTGATATTTATTTGGTCACCGGAGAGAAGATTTTAAGAATAGAATTCTTGGGCGATAAAATAAATAATACTTTCATTACACCCGCCGCTTTGGCTCCTGGGTACCCACTGTTCGCACACAGTAAAGCACTGAACGCTAAATACCAACTTTTTCCTGCTCATTTTTGGGTTACTCCTCAAGAAAAACTGAATATTGCCATTGAAAATATAAAATTAGAGTTACAAGAAAAGTTAAAAGAATTCGGCAAGAAGAATAAAGAAGCTCCCGCCCTAAAAGGGCGAGGCTCGCTCAATTTGGTTGAGCGGCAAAGATTAGAACGACGAACAAAATATGATTTAGAAATGTTAAAAGAATCTGGTTTCTGTCATGGAATTGAAAATTATTCAAGGCATCTCGAATTTAGAAAGATTGGGGAACCGCCCTATACTTTGATGGATTATTTCTCTAAAGATTTCTTAATTTTTATCGACGAATCGCACTTGACCATACCTCAATTAAAAGCTATGGCGATCCAAGACAGAGCAAGAAAAGAAACTTTAATCGAACACGGCTTCAGACTTCCTTCGGCAGTTGATAATCGTCCGTTAACATTCGAAGAATTTAATAAAAAGGCGGGCCAAATAATCTATTTTTCGGCTACTCCTAATAAATACGAGATAGAAAAAACTCTTCGACCCATTCAATCAATTCCCGTTCGAGGGCCTGAGCGGCCCCTCAGGGCCAGTCGAAGGCAGGGTCACCCCGAAGACCTTGAATGGCGACAATCCAAGGGTAAACTAGATAAAAAACTCGACACCAAAGCAAAGCACGGCGCCGAATCAGCCCGAGAATTAAACAAAATTTCCCCTCGGCCCGAGGACATTCGACCGAGCTCAGCCGAGGACCTCGGGACGAAGGCTGGTACGGAACACATCGTTGAACAATTAATTAGGCCAACTGGTCTCTTAGAGCCATCGATTGAAATTAGACCAACCAAGAATCAAGTTAAAGATTTAATTAAAGAAATCAAGAAAATGGTCGGGAAAAAACAAAGAACACTGGCCTTAACCTTGACCAAAAGATTAGCAGAAGATCTATCGGGTTATTTAACTGAAGAAGGAGTTTTGAGCCAATGGCTTCACTCAGAGATTAAAACATTAGAAAGACCGCAGATTCTAAAAGGTTTAAGAGAGGGAAAATATGATGTCTTGGTGGGAATTAATCTTTTGAGGGAAGGCTTAGATTTACCAGAAGTAGCTTTGGTGGCTATTTTAGACGCTGATAAAGAAGGTTTTTTGAGGTCGAAAACCACCTTAATCCAAACAATGGGCAGGGCAGCCCGTCATCTCAATGGTCATGTTATTTTATATGCCGATAAAATCACCCGTTCTATACAAGAAGCAATTCAGGAAGTTAAAAGAAGACGGAAAATTCAGATGGAATATAATATGATTCACAAAATCACCCCTGCTCCAATTATAAAAGAAATTAGAGAATGGCCTTTTGCTAAAAAAGAGGCGATTAAGTCTGAGTTTTGGTTAATTCAGGATAAAAAACTTTTAGAAAAAGAGATGGAAATAGCGGCTAAAAACTTAGATTTTGAAAGAGCGGCTAAAATTAGAGACCTAATCGAAAAGATTAAAAATAAAAAATAAAAAAGCGAAAACACAAATTAAAAATTTAAAAATATTTACACCTAAAGACCTCTCACTTGCACAATGTAATTTTATATCGTATTATATTAAAGGATAAACATTTTGTATATTTAATTTTAGAGAGCAGCGCTTATGCCAATAATAAAATCACGATCACACGATTTCCCCCGACCCCTCTCTTTTAGACACCCACGGCACTTCGTCCTGAGCTCAGTGTCGAAGGATTTCTAACTCTCACTCACTCCGTTCGTTTTCCTCCACGGGGGAAATCGAGATTTTGTTCTAATTGAACCAACCAAGATTTTCTTAAAAACAAAAATAATATCTAACTTCACGCTTAATTTAAAATGCCCATCACAAAATCTGCTAAAAAAGCTCTCCGTCAGAGCATAAAAAGAAGGACTAAAAATCTTCTCTATAAAAATAAAATAAAAAATCTCATTAAAGAGGTGCAAAAATTAGTTGCCGATAAAAAAATTGAAGAGGCTAAGAAGATTTTACCTAAAGTTTATAAAATCCTTGATAAAGCAGGTAAAGTTGGGGTAATTAAATTAAGGACTGCCGATAGAAGAAAATCTAGGATCGCCAGGTTGATCGGTGGGTCTAAAGCGTAGAAGTGGCAGAAAATTATAGACATCATGAACGATGTCTATAATTTTTGCATTTTACTTCAAAACAGCTTAATTTTAGTCATATCTCGGCAACCAATAAGTCTAAGGCCGTTTTGGCATCCACCTTTCCTGTTTTGATAGCTAGATCAAATTGAAAGATCTTTTGATAGATCTTTTTTAATTCGTCTAAAGAAAATTTTCTTGATTGTTCTACGGCTTTCCTCGCCACATAAGGATGCATTCCCCACCTCTTTGGAGATGTTGACAGATAGCCTGTGTTAAATTTATGGGATTTCATTATTAGTAAATTCCGAAATTGAAAATTAATCATTGAAAGAAGGTATAAAGGAGAATCTCCTTTTTCTAAATGTTGGTGAATTAAAGAAAAGGCGCTTCTTCTATTTCTAGCAGCAATCGCATCAATGGTTTTAAAAATATCTGTTTCAATTTTCGGACGGATTAAAAGCTCAATATCATTTGTTTCAATTTTCTGATTGTATTTGTAAGCAACTAATTTTTGGATTTCTTTATTAAGCCGCCAGAGATCATTACCAATGAAAGCAATAAGTTTCTCTAAAGGTTTCTGGTCTATTGTTGATCCAAGGTTCTTAAATTCTTTTTTCACCCAATTTATCAGCGGTTGACCGCTTAATGACCTAAATTCTTGAGACTTTACGTGTTTCTTAAGAAATTTAAAAAGCTTGCCCTTTACTGGAATATCTTTGTCTTCGTAAAATAAAATTATATCTTTAGAATTAATAAGTTTTTTAGAATCTTTGATGAAGTTTGTTTGAAAATTTTCATTTAAAATTGCGTTTTTCAAAACTATTAATTTTTTCCCAGCAAACATTGGAATAGATTGAATCTCATTCTGAAAATCATTATAATCGTCTTTCTTGAAATCAAAATGTTTTAAATTGAATCCGTCTTTGTAGGTTTTTTTATAGTGATCAACAATTTCATTAACTTTCTGACGAGATCTATAAGTATCTTGACCGTAAAGAAAGATGATCATAATAAAATTTCTAATTAACTTAATTTCTAAAAACTTTAGTCATTTAATCATTGATTTTGACTAAACACTAGAAGTCAATCATTTTTGGCATTTAGGACAGAAATGAGCACTTCTTCCTGCCAACTTTATCCGTTTTATTTTTGTACTACATCTGGGACATTTTTCTCCGTCTTTGCGATAAACTTTCCTAACTTTACCGAAAGATCCTCTTTTTCCCTCAAGGTCTCTAAAATCAGAGATCGATGTTCCTCTAAGCTCAACTGCTTTTTTAAGAATTTTCTTAATTGCCTGATAAATTCTTTTTAATTCTGCTAAAGTTAGTCTTGGAGCTTCTTTAAGGGGACGAATTTTTGCCTCAAACAATATTTCATCAGAATAAATATTGCCAATTCCGGCAATTACTGTCTGATCCATTAAAATTTGTTTAATTTTCCTTTTTTCTTTCTTTAGGATTTCTTGGAATTTTTGAAAGGTAAAAGACTTCGCCAGGGGTTCTGGCCCCAAGCCTGTGAACTCTTTAGATTCTTTTAATTCTTGGCTATTCCATAGTTCAACTTTGGCAAACTTCCTTAAATCAGAAAGGGCAAGCTGTTTAGGAATAGACAGATGATATTTATTGTCTAACCAAAAAATTAGGTGTAAAAATCGGTTTATAGGATCTTCTAATGGTCCTGGCTTGATTGGTCTCCAAGCTTTAACTTCTCTTTCCCAATCTCCTAAAAGTAAGTGGCCGGTTAATTTTTGGTGGATTAGAAGGGTTTTGCCCTCCGAAAGCTCAAAGAGAATATTTTTCCCTCTTCTCCAGACTTTTTTAATCTTTTTACCTTTGATCTCTTTCTTGAATTTCTTAAAACTATCTGGTCTTTTTACTTGTCCACCGAAGCCTTGGCGAAGGTGGATCATTTTCTTCCAGTCGGTCCAAACATCAACAAAGGCCCTACCAAGGACCTTTCTGTTTAAATCACGGACAATAGTTTCCACCTCGGGAAGTTCCGGCATCTCTTAAATTGCTAAACTGTTAAATTGTCAAATTGTTAAACTGGGAATAATAAAATTTCTTTTATCGACAAAACAATTTAATAATGTGGCCATTTATTTCAGAACGTTTTTAATTTTCTCGATTATCTCCCCCGGAGTAAAGTGAGCTTTAATTAAGTAATCAATTGCACCTAATTTTAAGCCTCTTTCAACATCTTCTTTTTGACCAAGATTCGAAAGGATAATTACTGGTATCGAAGACAAATTAGAATCCTCTCTCATCTTAGACAACACCTCAAACCCATCAATACCCGGCAGAATCAAATCAAGCAAAACCAGATCTGGCTTTTCTTCTTTTATTTTCTTTATTCCTTGTTCTCCATCAACGGCCTCGGAAACTTTATAATTTTCCTTGATGAGCTTCTGGACGATTAACTCTCTTAGAAATTTATCATCTTCAATGACAAGAATTGTTGTAGACATAAAATAAGATAATCCGAATCTACGAATGATAATCCAAATGCTACGAATATTCGGATGGGCGCATTCGGATACCCCGAGCCTTAGCGAAAGTAAAGGCGAGGGTTGCGCTATTCGGATGCTTTATTTACCAATCTGTTTTATTACTTTGTCAATCACTTCTTGGGGATCAAACTCGGTTTTAATCAACCAATCTTTAGCTCCCAATCTTTTTGCTCGATCAAGTTCTACTGGTTGACCAGAATTAGAAATAACAATAATCGGAATTTTTTTTAATTCTTCATCTTCGCTCATTGTCTCCATCACTTCAAACCCCCCCATTTTTGGCATAATGATATCAAGCAAAACTAGATCAGGTTTTACTTCTTTTATTTTTTTTAGGCCCTCAACTCCGTCCCTGGCCACCGCAACCTCATAGCCTTCCCGAATAAGTCTTTTTTCTAAAAGTTCGATCATTAATTGTTCGTCTTCAATTAGTAATATTTTTTTTGCCATAAAATCAATGAACAATGAACAGCAAACAGAGAGTAGTCTTTTTATTTAAGGCACTATCTTGTTCTTTGTTCTTTTATTCTTTGTTTTTTATTCTACTTCTATTATATCTTTACCTTAAAAACTTTTCAAGCCCTCCCACCGAGCACATAATAAAATTATGTGCTTCGGTTGGAAGAGTGAGTCTTTACTATTGGTAGAGTAAAACGGAAAGTAGAGCCTCTTCCTTCTTTTGATTCAAACCAAATAGTACCGCCGTGAGCTTCAATAATGTTTTTGGCTATAAACAAACCAAGACCAGATCCCTCGGTTTCCATTCTTATCACATTAGCTCCTCGAAAGAATTTAGTAAAAATCCTATCTTGTTGATCTTTGGGAATACCAACCCCGGTATCTTTAACCGAAAACTCTATTTCTTTTTTACCACATTTCAAGGTAACTGTCACTTGACCTCCTGGAAAAGTGTATTTAAGGGCATTATCAATAAAATTTTCAATAGCTAGCCCTATCTTTTCTTTATCGATCTTTACTTTCGACAATCTCGTTTTGGGTTTTTTAAAGGTAAAAGTAATTTTTTTTCGCTTCATCTCTTCTCGGTAAGACTTTATTATCGGGTTAATTACATCTTCGATCTGAGCCAAAGCAGGTTTAAAAAGATATCTTCCTTCTTCGATCCGAGTTACGTTTAAAAGATCATTAATTAAATGAATCATTCTTTCGTTGGACTGATAAGTTTTTTGGAGGAAATCTTCTTGTTCCCGGGTAATTTCCCCGAGATCTCCGTCAAGAATCATCCTTAGGGTCCATTTGATCGCTGAAAGCGGAGTTCTTAGCTGGTGGGCAGCCAAAGAAACAAATTCTGTCTTCATTTGTTCAATGAATTTTTCTCGACTGATATCGTGTAAGATAACCGACGTCCCAATCCTTGCTTTATTTCTTAAGATAGAGAAAGTAGAAACTTCTAGAACCAGGTTTTTCCTAAGATTAAATTCTCGCCTAAAGATACTCTTAATTCCTTTGTCTATTATGCTTTTGTCAGAAGGGCTGTTATTCAGAAGTTGGAATAGAGAGTTTAAATTTGATATCTTAGTCAAGTCAGCAAATGACTGGCCTACTATTTCTCCTGCCTTTACTTTAAAGAAAGTTTCTACCTGAGGATTAGCCAAAATTAGAATATTTTCTTTATCAAAGACCAAAAGACCATCAACGAAATTAGTAATTATAGCCTGGGTTTTACTTCTTTCTTCTTCAGCCTTTATTCTTGCCTCCTCAACGTCTTCCAACATATTAATTAAAGCTCTTCTTGTATCCTCTAGCTCTTTTGTTCTTTTCTCTAATGCCTTCGTTCTTTCTTGAACTCTTTCTTCTAATTCTGTCTGAAGTTTTTTAAGTCCACCAATACCAGAGAAAGTTAAAAAATATCCGACTATCTTACCTTTTTCATCCTTTCGAGGAGAAGCAGAAAACAAAGCCTCTATTCTTTCTTTATTCTTAGCCACCAGTATCATCTCTTTATTTTTAGTTATTTTTTGTTTTAGAGTCTTTTCTCTAAGAACTGAAGCTTCTTTTTTGTTCGAAAATAGGATATCTACCTCTCCCCCCACTATCTCGGTCTTACTATATCCAGTAAAATCAGAGAAAGCTCTATTGATACTAATAATAATGCCTAGGGGATTAACTATACAAAAGGGCAAAGGCAAAAATGCCAAAAAACCTTCGATATATCTCTCGAGTTCTTTAATCTCTTGTCTGGCTCTCTCCAGTTCTTCTGTTTCGTTTTTATATTTATTGTTTCCCATTTATTCCCAACGGATTATGAATTCATGAAAAGAATCCCCTTGAAAATTACATTTTACTTCTTGACACCAGATTTTTTTAACTCCTCTAAGCACGAATCCAGAAATTGTCTCAAAATAACCCTCTAAATAACGGCAAAAAAATGGATGGATGTTGAAATCCTTTATTCTTAGAATGCCGTATTTTTCTTTTTGATTAAGCTCTATGGTTTCTAATTTACCAAAGTTATAGGTCTTTTTCCAAAAAATTGTTGCCGCCTGATAAAGTCGCTTGATGGAAATGATATATTTCGCTAAATATTTTACCAAAAAAGACATTTTTGGCTCAACTTGCCCCATTTCTTTCATTTCTTTCTCACCCCAGTTCAACGTTTCGGAAATAGCAAAAAGCAAAGCAGCGGTAAGAGCAACCGGGTACCATCCCAAAGCTCTAATCTCTTTTAAAATTACTGGATAACCATACTGGGCCAATTTTTCTTCAATTTTAGAAACAGCTTCTTTACCTTCTTTTTTTTCAATATATTCAGCGATCGCTTTAATGCCGTTTCCTCTTTCTTGATATTTTGTTTTGGAAAGGCGATCAATAGTCTCTTTGAAATTTTCCATATTTTTTTTATAAGTAGTTTTTATTTTTGTTATCCAAAGAGGTCTTTTGTTTGCCTGGCTCATCTTGTAGCTTCTTAATCTCTTCTTTAAGCTCTACCATTCGTAACTCTCTGCCTACAGCTAACTTATTAAACTTCTCCAATTCTTCTATTCTTTCGTGAAGAGCTAACCTCGCCTCCTCAACGTCTTCTAAAATATTCAAGGTCGCTAAACGATTTTCTTCTATTTCTTTCCTGGAATGCTCAAGGTCTCTTATTTTTTTAGATAGCTCTGAAGTTTTTTCTTCAATTTCTTCTTCTTTAATTTTTAATTGCAACTGAGTTTCTTTTAAATTTTCAACGATTTTATTTAAAAGATAGGTAATTTCTCCTATTTCATTCCTGTCTTTTATCTTAATTTTAAAATTAAGGTCACCAGCTAAAATTTTTTTGAGGCCTGTAGAAATTTTTCCTAATCTTCTCGAGAAACGCCAAGAAATTAAGGTTCCTAGAAACAAAGCTAAAACGAGAGTTAGAACTAAAATTAATCTGGTCTGAAATTCGATATCTGTCATAATTAAGGGAAGTTTTCGAAGGGTCTCTTCAGGAGGATAAGGTAAAAAAACTTTGGCCAGGAAAGCCGAATAGCTAAGAATGATTATTGGTAGTCCTAAAAAAAGGAGAGGAATTAATATCTTTATAAAAATTCCTGTTTTCCTTTGAAAGATATTCTCCTTGTTTGGGTTTCTTTTAATTTTTCGCATAATTTTTTAAGGCTTCAATTGCCCTTGAAGAACATTCAATTCATTTTGGAGTTCTTCTGGCTTTTCCTCGCGACCTAAAGCCATCTTTTTGAACCTTTCCAATTCTTCTGCCCTTTCCCGAAGGATTCATTGATTACTGTCTGTGGCTTCTTAATCTTAACCCTATTTATTAAAAGATCGATAGGAATAGAAGATAAAAGGAGGTTAGGAAAAACAAGATATCTGGCAAGGGAATTTTGGGGGCCATTCTCAAAATAAATATTAAGAAAAGAAGGAAACTAGCTATAGGAAATCTTTGATTGATATCTACTTTAAGTCTTGGTAAAAATTCACTGGCTTCAATAATAATATTTTTTCCATATTTATATTACTCAAATTATGAAAACAGGTTGGAGACTATAATATTTATCTTTTGCTCTGGATTTCTTATTTAAGTCTAGCTATTTCTTTTTTAAGCTCAATCATTTTTAACTCTCTGCCGGTGGCTAGTTGATTAAGCTTTTCCAATGCTTTAACCTTCTTTTGAAGCTCTTTTTCTTTCTCTTTAATTTCGGTCATATCTATAAAAGCGAAGAAATAACCAGTAATTATTCCTTTTTCATCTTCTCTCGTTTTTGCCGAAAGGTTAACTAAAATTTCTTTCTTTTCTTTTGTTAAAAAAATTGTCTCTTTGCCAAAAATAGTTTTCTTTATGTTGAGCTCTTTTTTAATTCCTTTGAAATATTTTAAGAAATCTTTTAAATGTTCCCCAATAATCTCAATTTCCTTATAGCCGGATACCTCCTTGAAAGCTTTACTTATATTCACAATGTTAAAAACTGGATTTGTTAAGCATACTGGAATCGGTAAAAAATGCCAAAGATCCTCGGTGTGAGTCTCAAGTTTCCCCAGGTTTTCTATTAACAAATTGATGTCTTTTTTCTGATAATCTTTATTCCTCATTTCCATTGGGAAGTGTATTCGTGAGAAGGGTCACCTCTAAACATACACTTTGTTTCTTTAGTAACTACTCCTTGTTCTACGAATAGAAGAACTCTTTCAATAAATCCTTCAAGGTATATACAAAAAATAGGGTCAATCTTAAAATCCTTTAAATGAAGGGCCATTTCTTTGTTTTCTTCATCAAATTTCAGCACTTCCATTTCTCCTATTGTATAATGTTCTTTCCAGTCTGAAGGGATTTCTTTGACTAATTTTTTTAATGGAGCAAAAAGCTTGAAGATAAATTTTACTAGAAAAGAAAATTTAGGAGCTCTCTTGCCTATTTCTCTTATCTCTGAATCTGTCCAGTCGAAGGTATCTTTAATAAGTAAAAGCGAAATTATTCTTAAACCGACCGGGTGCCAATCTGTTGCTTTTCCCGACCTATAATCTATGTCATAACCTAAATCCTTAACCCGCTTTTCTAGTTTCTGAAGACCCTCTTCGCCTTCTTTTGCTAAAACATTTTTAGCATCAGTTTGGAAAACTGCACCTCTGACTTTACCCTTAATTTCTATTAATTTATCTAATTTTTCTTTTGTTATTTTTTCCATGGTTTTAATTTTTAAAAGTTTTTAATTTTCTCGACCTTTACCCCCCCCACACCAAACGAGGACTGGATTTGGTCAATTTAGGCGCCTTCGGCGCCGTATCCTCGTTTGGTGTAGGGGTTTTCCAAACAGATATTTTTTATCTGCTCGATGATTTTTTAAGAGCTTTTTCTAATTTCTCAATTTCTTTTTTAAGCGCTCTCATTTTTAGCTCCCGGCCAACAGCTACTTTGCGGAATCTCTCCAGTTCCACTATCCTTTTTGTCAATTCCTTTCTTCCACCCTCTAACTCCCTTGTCCTTTCTCTAACTTTCTCTTCCAGGCTTTCTCTTTCCTCCGAAAGCTCCTCTGTCCTAGCCCTCACCCGAATTTCTAAAGAAGCCCTTTCTTCTTTGAGCATCTCTTTTGTTTTTTGTAGTACCTTAATTTTCTCTTGTAAAAATTTATAAAAAGTATCGCCGTAATAACCAAAAAGCCAGAAGAAAATAATAGCCGCTATCCAAGCGGAAAATGCATAAGGGAAATTTTGAGGAATCCTTTCTTCTAAAGAAAAACTGGATTGGAGAGGCAAAATTTCTAAATATTGAACAATGACCAATGCGGTATATAAAAAAGAGCAATAGAAAATAAAAAAAAGTGAGTAAATTCTGGGAAAGAGTAAAAAGCCAGTATAGATATAAAGACCATAAAAAATAAACCCAAGCCAGGTTATTCCGCCAACAAGATAAATAACTATAGATAAAATAATTACATCAAAAAGCAGGTAACCAAAATAACCATTAACAATTTGAGAGCTTTTAGGTTCTTTAATCTGCCTAAAGAGAAAGTCATAAATAATTGTTGAGATAAGCATAAACGAAATAAGAAAAAATAATAAGTTAGGGGAGGAAACGTTAAAAGAAACTTTTAAAATAAAAGCGGCGAAAAGAAAAGCAGTCATTGCCGGAAACCTAATATTTATCAACTGATCGTATCTTCGTAAAGCCTCCTCTTTTTCAATGAAAAATTGGGCCATGTTTTAATTTATTTTTACTTTTTTCTTTTTTTAAGTCTTTCGATTTCTCTTTTTAACTGAGTCATCTTTAATTCTCTGCCAACCGTTAGCTTGTGAAACTCTTCTAATTCTCCAACCCTCTTTGTTAGTTTTTCTCTTCCTCTTTGTAACTCCCTTGTCCTTTCTTTAACTTTCTTTTCAAGGCTTTTTCTTTCTTCCCAGAGCTCTTTTGTCCTGGCCCCGACCCGAATTTCTAGAGATGCCCTTTCTTCTTCGAGTATTTTTTGGGTTTTTTGGAGTCCTTCAATTTTTTTCTGCAACATTTTATAAAAGACATCGCCGTAAAGACCCAAAATCAAGAGAAAAATGACAGCCACCGCCCAAGAAGCTACTACATAATTCAAATTTTGAGGAACCATTTCTTCTGAGGAAAAAATGTATCGATAAGGTAAAATTTCTAAATATTGAACAATGACCAATGTGGTATATAAAAAAGAGCAATAGAAAGTATAAGAAATAGAGTAAATCCTGGGAAAGAGTAAAAAACCAAAATAAATATAAAGACCATAATAGATAAAGCCGGTCCAGGTTACTCCGCCAATAATATAAATAATTATGGTTAAAGTAATTGTATCGAAAAGCAGGTAACCAAAATAACCACGAATGATCTGAGAGGTTTTAGGTTCTTTAATCTGCCGAAAGAGAAGGTCGTAAACAATTGTTGAGATGGCTATAAGGCAAATAAAGAAAAATACAGGATCTGGAAAATGAATCTTGAAAAATATTTTTAAAATAAGGACAAGGAGAAGGTAAGCACTGACTGCCAAAAGTTTAATATTTATCAGTTGATTGTATCTTATCAGGGTTTCTTCTTTTTTAATGAAAGTTTCTGCCATTTTTATTTTTTTTAACTTTCGAGTTTTAAAACTTTAAAGAATGGAGGTTGACTTTATTTTAACAGAAATAAAGAAATTCTTAAGGCAGACGGCTAACTAAGCTGAAAAATTCAAGGTTCTTAAGAAGTTGAGATGTTTTCTCTTTATCATATTTACTCCAGATATATTTCTCTAAATTAAAATCAATTTCAACATTTCTGTCAATTGTGGCTAACATTTTTGACAAAAATACTTGCTCTTTTGATTGAATTAATATTTCTCTGATTCTGACTTTCAGTTTCTTTGCTTTTTCTGTCTTTAATTCTAGCTCTTTATAAAGGCTTTCTATTGTGCCAAACTTTGTCAGGAGTTCAATGGCTGTTTTTTCTCCAATTCCTGGCGCTCCCGGAATATTGTCTGAAGGATCTCCTCTTAAAGCTTTATAATCAGAAAGTTGGTCTGGCCTTAACCCTTGATATCTTGTGCCAACTGCCCCCTCATCATACAAGACAATATCTTTCACTCCTTTTCTTAAAAACCAAACTTTAGTTTGAGGGTTAATTAATTGTAGAACATCTAAATCGCCGCTCAAAATAATAGTGTTTATCTTTGGTAAAGCTTGTTTTTTGGGAATAAGACGAGCAATAGTTCCAATAAGGTCATCTGCTTCGTATCCTTCTTTTTCAAAAATAGCAACATTAAAACTCTTTAAAATTTCTTTAATCCTGGGAATTTGCAGGTAGAATTCTTCTGGGGTTTTGGGTCGAGTGGCTTTATAAGCCTCAAATTTTTTGTGGCGAAAAGTTGGGCCTGGCAAATCAAAGGTAGCAACAATATAATCCGGCTGGAGTTCTTTTATGGCTTTAAAAAAAACCAACAGAAATCCATAGACAGCTGAAACTAACTCTCCTTTTTTAGTAGTAAGGGGGGGTAAAGCATGATAGGCCCGATGCAAAATAGCATGACCATCGATTATAATAAAGCGCTTTTCATCTTTCATCGTCTATTTTACCATAATTGGTTTAATTAGAAAGGTAATTTTTCTTGTATTCTTATTGATGACCGTCAATTGAATCCAAAGAGTATTTTGTGGCAAGATTTTTAAGATTCTTTCTGCCCACTCAATGGTTATAATATTTTGGGGGTTAGAAACTATCTTTTGAAAACCTAAGGCTAAAATTTCTCTTGGTTTTTGAATCCGGTAACAATCGATATGGTAAAACCTAGAATACAAACTCTGCCGTTTTTGACTTGTTTCGCCCTCACTTTTGGTAGAAATCCTTGAAGATTTTTTGTTGAGTTTTTTCGTGTTTTGTAATTCGTACTTTTTCAATATAACGAAAGTGGGACTTAAAATATTCTCTTGTATCCCTAATCCTTTGGCAAAACCTTGCAAAAAAGTAGTTTTGCCTGCTCCCAAATTACCCTTTAACCCTAAAACAACAGCCTTATCGCTGTGTAAATATAAATTCAAAATGCTCTTAGCCAAAATAGTGCCAATTTTTTTAGTCTGGCTTGGTTGTTTCGTTAAATATTTTGATCTAAGTAAAGTTTTTTTTGCCAAAGTTGACTATTTTAAAAAGATAGTATAAAGTTAAATAATCCGAATTGAATTTCGGTTCCTTATTACACTTTAAAATAGATAGATAAAAATGTAAATTACCTAGAGGTTCTCAGATGATGAATCCTTCTAATTCGAAAATTACTGGCGAAATTAGAATTTCTCCAGTCATCTTAACTAAGCTCCAAAAAAAAGTAAAAAACATCTCTCTCTTTAAAAAGATAGTCGAAGATTATTTAGAAAAAAAAATTACTGAGCTCTCAGAGGTTTTGTTGGGAGGAGGGATATTGCTAGAAGCTTCTGATTTACATATCGAACCAGAAAAAAATCAGGCCAAATTAAGACTAAGAGTGGATGGTATTTTGCAGGATGTTACGTTTTTCAATTTAAAAACATATGAAGTTCTCCTCTCTCGAATAAAACTTCTGTCTGGTATCAAATTTAATATCACTGATCGCCCTCAAGATGGGCGATTTTCTATTTTACTGACCCCAAAAAAAGATAAAAAAGAAGAGTCGATTGAAATTAGGACGTCTACTCTCCCCACGGAATACGGAGAGTCAATTGTTTTGCGAATTTTAAACCCGAAAAACTTAATTACAATGGAAGCTTTGGGTTTAAGAAAAGACCTTCTGTCTCTTTTTAAAAATAAGATTAAACAACCAAACGGAATGATTATTGTCACCGGCCCTACCGGTTCTGGAAAAACAACTACTCTTTATGCTTTTCTGAAAGGAATCCAAAAACCAGAAATTAAAATCATTACTATCGAAGATCCTATAGAATATCATTTAGGGAGCATCTCTCAAACCCAAGTGAATCCTGCGAAAAAATATGACTTTGCTAATGGCCTCCGTTCAATTGTCAGGCAAGATCCAGACGTTATTTTGGTTGGTGAAATTAGAGATTTAGAAACTGCCAAAATTTCTCTTCAAGCCGCCCTGACGGGGCATTTGGTTTTAACTACTTTGCACACAAACGATGCCGCCGGCACCATCGCCCGTCTCCAGGCTTTAGGAGAAAAACCAGTCAACATCGCCCCAGCTATTAGCTTAGCTATTGCCCAAAGATTGGTTAGAAAAATTTGCAAAAAATGCGGGAAATTAACTGCTGTTTCTCCAGCTGCTTTAAAAAAGATAAAAAGTGAACTTAGAAAACTTTCTAAAGAGGTTGAAATTTCTATCCCAAAATCAAACCTAAAAATCCCCGCAATTAAAGGCTGTACGGCTTGCAACTTGACTGGTTATCGTGGAAGAATTGGGATTTTTGAAGCTTTTTTGGTTGACGATGAAATGGAAAAATTTATTATGTCTTCGCCCTCAATTGCTGCTCTGAGAAAAAAGGCAATAGAAAAAGGAATGTTAACTATGCGGCAGGATGGTCTGATTAAAGTGCTTCAAGGAACAACTACCTTAGAAGAAGTGGAAAGGGTAGCTGGAGAATAAACCGAGCACATAAATGATGTGCTCGGTGAAATTAGCCTGGAGCTGGGGGCAAGGCTTTAGTGTTAGAACGTAAAGTTTGGAATTTTTCCGAGGAATAACCCAGCCCCCCACCATCTTTACCATCTTTTATAAAGCCTTTATAAAGCCTTTTGGATTAATTCTAAAAAATGGTAGAGGGCCAGGTTATCCAACTGAGAAAAATTCCAACCCCCAGCTCCAGGCTAACAACTATATATAATAACAGATTATTAAATTTATGTCAAGACCAAATAGGATTTTCCCTTCGAGTCCGCCTATTCTTCAAAAAAAGGTCACTGAAGAAGATAGGGTTTTAGATGTAACGCTTAGGCCAAGAAATTGGGAAGAATATATTGGTCAAGCAAAAATAAAAAGAAACTTGGGGATAATTATCCAAGCGGCCCAAAAAAGAAAGGAAAATCCTGAACACCTTTTATTTTACGGCGGAAGCGGACTAGGTAAAACCACCATTTCTTATATTATTGCCAAAGAGCTAGGAGTTAATATTAAAGTTACTTCCGGCCCAGCTATTGAAAAAGCTGGTGACTTGGCCGCTATTTTAACCAATCTTTCAGAGGGTGATATCCTTTTTGTCGATGAGCTTCATCGGCTTAATAAACTTTGCGAGGAAATATTATATCCAGCTCTGGAAGAATTTAAATTAAATTTAATTGTGGGTAAAGGACCGATGGCCAGAACCATGGAGCTTAAACTCCCCCGTTTTACTTTAATTGGAGCCACAACCCGAATTGCTCTTTTGTCCTCTCCTTTAAGGTCACGCTTTGGAGCTACTTTCCAGTTAAATTTTTATGAGATTGAAGATATTGAAAAAATTCTTCAAAGATCAAGCCGGATTTTAGGATTAGAAACCGAACCTGAATCTATAAAGATTATTGCCCAACGTTCGAGGTCCACGCCAAGGGTAGCCAACCGGCTCTTAAAAAGAGTGAGAGACTTTGCCCAAGTAGAAGGTCAGGGAATAATAACTAAAGAAATTGCCCGATCTGCCTTAGAATTTTTAGAAATTGATGAAAAAGGCTTAGAATCTGGCGATCGAAAAATCTTAGAAGTAATTATTAAAAAGTTTGATGGTGGGCCAGTCGGTTTACAAGCACTAGCTGCTTCCACCTCAGAAGAAGAAGATACAGTTTTAGATATCTATGAGCCTTATTTAATGCAATTGGGCTTTATCGAAAGAACATCCCGAGGCAGAATGGTGACCAAATCTGCCTATCAACATTTAGGAATAAAATATAAGGGGGCTCAAACTTTGCTTTAAATAAAGAAAGGGGGTAGCTAAAGTTGTTGGGCGTCTGGAGTCATTATTATAAAATCGCTATTTTGGCGGTTTTTATTTTAAAAAATTATCCACTTGCCCCCCACCTATTTTACTGCTCAATCTTAAGTCTAACCAAAATACACAAAATAGAGGGGTAAAATTCCGGAAACACACTCTCATGAACAGTAAGGTTCACCTTCGGTGGACTGGCTGATTCATCCACCGTGTGCCGCCAGTATATCAGCTGGCAAAATAGGTGGGGGGGGCTTGACAGCCAGGGGCCTTTTTATTTTTAGAAAGAGACTCGTCCTGAGTTTGTCGAAGGAGTTTACCTTGAACTTACTGAAGGGTTGCCTCGGGAAATAAAAACTGCCCAGCGATGGGCTTTTTTTTGCTGTAACACTTCTCTCTTTATTGTTCGTTGTTTAACATCGGATGTTAAACATGTCTAAATTATAGACTATCCTCCAATAATTTGTTAAAGTTTGGGTAGGATCATGAAAATTAGATTCTTGGAAATCGCCGTTTTTTTCTTTCTTGTTTTATTTATCTTCGTTCTGTCGAATGCGTCAGTTCAAGCTGCTAATCCTTTGGACGTGGTTATCAACGAGATAGCGTGGATGGGCACTCAGACAGCCCACCAAGACGAATGGATTGAGTTATACAATAACACGTCTTCTCTGATAAGTCTTGAGGGTTGGCAGCTGGTGGCTCAAGACGGAGTCCCAGAGATTATCCTGGCGAGAACTATTCCCGCTAACGGCTATTATCTCTTAGAAAGAACCGACAACACTACTGTTCCCAATATTGCTGCCGATAAAATTTATATTGGAAATTTAGGTAATAACGGTGAGTATTTAAAAATTTTTGATGCTCAGGATGATTTAATTGATGGAATAAATTATAGCAAAGGTTGGCCTGCTGGCGACAATTCAACTAAACAAACAATGGAAAGGGTAAATTCTAACTTAACGGGAACTATTCCCACTAATTGGCAAACGAGCCAAAATTCTGGTGGAACTCCCAAGGCTGAAAATAGTACTATTGAATCCGAACCGGAACCAGAACCTGTATGTGAACCCACTGAAGAAATTTGCGATGGAATAGACAATGATTGTGATGGAGAAATAGACGAAGACGGCATCTGTGAAACGCCTGAGCCTCCGACCAGCCAACCTGAGCCAATAATTTATCCATCGGGTATTTTTATTAATGAATTTTTGCCATCACCTGAGGGACCCGATCTGGATGAGGAATGGATTGAGATTTACAATAACAATCCAACGTCGATTGATTTCTCTGGGTGGACAATCGAAGACACACAAGGCAGCATCAAAATCTACACCCTGCCTCAGGGTATTAATATCCAAGGTTATGGATTCTTGGTGTTGAATCGCCCGACATCTAAAATAGTACTGAATAACGATGGAGAGGGATTGATTTTAAAAGATCCCTTAGGAAAATTAGTAAATTCTGTTAATTATAATGACAAAGCGCCGGAAGGGCAGTCTTATGCCAGGAAAACTAACGGAATTTGGCAATGGACTTCAGTCCTTACGCCGGAGCAAGAAAATCGTTTTGCAATTCCAGCAGAAGCTAATCTTGAGGCCGAGGCTGAACCAGAGCCCCAATCCTCCTCCGATAAATCTTCGACGGACAAGTCGGAGGACAGACCCAAACCTCAGCCGAAACTTGAGGCCGAAGCCTCCTCCGTTCCACAGAACGGAACTTCGAAAGATAAGCCTCGGTTTGAATTGACTACCTATCCATCTGGAATTGTTATTAATGAAATTTTACCTTCTCCTGATGGGCCGGACAAAGACAATGAATGGATTGAGATTTTTAACCAAAACAATTTCGAAGTTAACCTTTCCGATTGGCAAATCCAAGACATGAAGGGCAAAACAAGGACTTATACCTTCTCTCAGGAAACAAAAATTATCCCCCGAGGATTTTTGATATTACCCCGACCAACAACAAAAATTACTTTAAATAACGATGGTGATGGATTGAATTTAGTCCAACCCAATGATAACATCGTAGATCAGGTTATTTATGATAAGGCTCCTTTGAATTCTTCTTACAGCCGAACCCACTCTGGATGGGCATGGAGTAATATTCTAACTCCGGGTTCTGAAAATACCGTCCCGGCCAAGACTTCTCAAGGGGCTAAAGAAAATGAAAGCAGCTATTCTAAAATATCAGACAAAGAGCTGGCAGCCGTTGGAAAACAACTTCCGAAAGCATCTCGTTCTTTGTTTATTCTGTTGGTCGCCGTAGTCATCGCTATTTTTTCCGGAGCAACAGTTTTGGTTTTGAAAAATAAAATCAAGTTAAACTAAAATTATGTCAGGCCATTCGCATTGGAAAAGTATAAAACACAAAAAAGGGATCGCCGACAAGGCGAAAAGTAAGGTTTTCTCGAAGCTTTCTCAGGCAATCTCGATTGCGGTCCAAGAAAAAGGGCCAGATCCAGAAACAAATTCTAAATTAAGGTTAGCTATAGAAACGGCGCGTTCTTTTAGTTTACCGAGAGATACTATTGAACGTGCGATCAAAAAAGGAAGCGGCGAGCTTGAGGGAAAAAAATTAGAACCGATAACCTTTGAAGCTTATGGCCCCGGCGGAATCGCTATTATCGTCGAGAGTATTACCGATAATAAAAACCGTACTGTAAACGAAATTAAGCAAATTCTAAATCAGAACAACGGGAAACTTGCCGATGCTGGCGCGGTAAAGTGGCTCTTTGAAAGGAGAGGAATCATCACCCTACGAATTACGAATCAGTACGAATATACAAATAAAGAAGATCTAGAATTAAAAGTGATTGAGGCGGGGGCCGAAGATATTACTTGGAATAATAACGCCCTGAATATTTACACAAAAATTGAAGATTTCGATAAGGTTAAAAAAAACCTTGAAAGTCAGGAAATCAAGATAGAATCCGCCTCTCTGGACTGGGTGGCTAAAGAGAATGTCCAGACCGCGCAAAAATACAAAGAAGCAACTGAAAAATTATTTGCGGCCTTAGACGAATCAGATAGCGTTCAAGAAATATATTCAAACCTTAAAGTTTAATTGTTAAACTGTTACATTGTTATAGTGACTTCAATTGAACAATGTGACAATATAACAATGTAGTAATGTAATAATGGTAATATTAGGTATTGATCCCGGAACGGCTAAAGTGGGATATGGAGTGATTAGAAAAATCCAAAACCCACCGAACCGAACGAAGTTCGGGACTCCCCGTAGGGTTGCATCTAAAACTCAATATGGATTAAAATGTTTGAGTTATGGATTAATTCAAACTAGTTCTTCTTCGCCTCCGGCTGAGCGTTTAAAAAAAATAAGCCAAGAGTTGGGCCAGTTAATAAATAAATACCGGCCAGAGATTTTGGCCGTTGAAAATGTTTATTTCTTTAGAAACTTAAAAACTGCTCTACCCGTTTCTCAGGCTAAAGGGGTAATTTTACTCGCTGCCGCTAATCACAATATTCCGGTTTACGAATTTACTCCTTCACAGGTAAAAATGGCGGTGGTGGGATACGGTCGGGCCGAAAAAAGACAAGTCCAAGAAATGGTTAAAATCTTACTTAATTTAAAAGAGCTGCCCCGTTCAGATGACGCAGCAGACGCACTTGCGATAGCAATCTGTTACACGATTTCCCCTCAAGAACAATATCTTGCGAAGTAACTGATACTCAAACCATCGCTCTTGGCTGTGGAAATCTAACTAAAAAATAAGGTGAATTTCCTATTCTTTCCGATAAAAAACAATGATTTGTTTTGAAAAGAAAAACCTTGACAGAGTGTCTTAAAAATCTATAATAGTTTTAAGCTGCTGGAAAAGGGGGACGGTAATCAAGAAAAAAAATAAAAACAGGGTTATTATCTCGTTTTTCAAGCGAGCAAAGGTCGCAAAAAACAGGAATACAATGAAAACTATGTTTTACGAAGAAGATTTTTTTGATCCTCTCGGCCAAGACGAGGAAGGAGTAGGGGTCCCGGAAGAACCATCTGAAGAAAAAACAGAAGAGGAAGAAGAAACCGAAGAAGAAACTCAATAAACAAAGCCCCGTTTCAAACGGGGTTTTACTTTTTAAAAACTTATTGCCGTAATGGCAGAAATTTAGTGAAATAATTCAAATAATAATGGCTCAAAGAAAATACTATCGCCATACTTTTCGAAAGAAAGAAAAGTATAAATTGCTTTTAAAAATCTTATCTGGTTTTCTTTTTTTTATTGTTGCTATCTTTCTAATGGTCGCTTTTTTGTTTGTCTTTTATGCCAAAGATTTGCCTCGTCCGGAAAAATTTACCGAACGTACTTTCATTGAATCTTCAAAAATATTTGACCGTTCAGGAGAAATTCTCTTATATGAAATTTATGGAGAAGAAAGAAGAGAAATTGTCCCCATAGGTATTGTTCCCGAATATTTGAAAAACGCTGTTATTGTTACGGAAGATATCGAATTCTATCATCACTTTGGTATCAGCTTTAAGGCAATCGCCCGAGCTATCCTGATCGATTTGAAATTAGGAAAACCGGCTCAAGGAGGTTCTACAATTTCTCAACAGTTAATCCGTTCCTCATTTTTAACTCCCTCGAAAACGGCAAAAAGAAAAATTCGAGAAATTATTTTGACTCTTGAGCTAGAAAGACGTTATTCTAAGGAGCAAATTTTAGAATTTTATTTGAACCAAATCCCTTTTGGCGAGAACGCTTATGGTGTCGAAGCTGCCAGTCAGGTTTATTTTGGAAAATCGGTTTCAAACATCTCGATAACAGAAGCTGCTATTTTAGCTAGTTTAATCCAGGCTCCCAGTCGTCTCTCACCTTACGGAGAACATAAAGAAGATCTTCTAATAAGGAAAGATTATGTTTTAGAGAAAATGGCAGAATATAATTTTTTAACCCAAGAAGAAGTCGAAGACGCAAAGAGCCAAACCTTAAAATTTATTTCTCCTCGTCTTATTAAAGCTCCTCATTTTGTTGTATATGTGAGAGACTACTTGCTTAATCAATATAGTGAGGATTTTTTAAAAGAAAAAGGGTTAAAGATAATAACTACTTTAGACTGGGGGCTACAAAAATGGGCAGAAGAAGTGGTGCAGGAAGGAGCCCGAATTAACCAGGCGTCACGAGCTCATAATGCTGCCCTAGTGGCTATTGATCCAAAAACTGGAGAAATTTTAGCGATGGTGGGGTCGAAAGATTTTTGGGCCGATTCTTATCCTGAAAACTGTATGCCTGGCGAAAATTGTCTTTTCGATCCTCAGTATAACGTAGCGACTGGAATTTCCGGTCGTCAACCAGGATCAGCTTTTAAGCCTTTTGTTTATGTTACCGCCTTTAAGAATGGGTATTCAGACGAAACAATTGTGATTGATGAAAAAACTGATTTCAATGGCTATATCCCTCAGAATTATGATGGAATTTTCCGTGGGGCTGTAACTTTAAGAGAAGCCTTGGCGCAGTCTCTTAATGTCCCTTCAGTCAAAGTTCTGGCTAATTTTGCCGGCGTAGAAGATTCAATAAAGACCGCAAAGAGCTTTGGAATTACCACTTTGAATCAACCTCTTTCTTATTATGGCTTATCTTTAGTTTTAGGAGGAGGAGAAGTAAGGCTTCTTGATATGGTCTCAGCATACGGAGTTTTTGCCACCGGCGGCTTTCGGTTCCCGCCGAGAAACATATTAAGAATAGAAGACTCTTCGGGGAATATCCTTGAAAAAAGAGAAAATAATGGCCGGAGAGTAATGAATCCCGAACCAATTTATTTAATCAACAGTATTCTCTCTGACAATGAGGCCAGGGCTCCAACATTTGGTTTAAATTCTCTTTTATATTTTAAAGACTATCAGGTGGCGGCCAAAACCGGCACGACCCAAAACTATAAAGATGGTTGGATTATCGGTTATACCTCTTCTATTGTCGTTGGAGTATGGGTTGGCAACAACGATAATTCTCCAATGTATGAAAAACCCGGAGTTTCCGTGGCTGCCCCTATATGGAGAAGATTTATAGAAAAAGCTCTTCTAGAATTTCCTAAAGAGCTTTTGTTTGAATAATTTCCGAGCCGTTGGTGTTTTCGTATGGTTGAGTAGGTTAAGTGGCTTTAATCGGCATTATAACGTAAAAATAACTTTGGTCGTCCACTGGTTTTAGAATTGCCGGCCCTTCTTCCCCGCTTAATTCGAAAACGACCTCCCGGCTTTTAATATTTGAAAGTCCTTCGGCAAGAAAGCGCCAGTTAAAGGAAACTTCTACTGCTTCGCCTTTTACTTCGCCAGAGAAAGAAGACTTATTCTCTCCCAAGTCGGGACTTTGAGAGAAAACTTCTATTGTTTTTTGTTTTGGGTTAATTTTTAATTTAACTTCGTTGATTTTGCCGCAAAAAAGACCCGCTGTTTTAACTTGGTTTAAAAAGGTTGGCCTGGGAACGGTAATTTGAGTACTATGTTTTTGGGGGATAATTTCTTGATAATTCGGGTAATCCCCTTCAATTAAACGAGAGAAAATTTGAATGCGAGGCTGCGTTATTTCATCAACTAAAAATTCAAAAACAACTTGATTTTTTGTGAAATAAATAATTAGTTTGCCTTTTTTTTCGGAGAAAATATTCACTAATTCACGAGCTGTTTTTTGAGGGATAATAAAAGCAGTTTTTTGTTTTTCTTTTTTTTCAAAGAAAAGGGTTTTTTCGGCCAACCGGAAACTGTCGGTAGCTACTAACTTTAAAGTGTCGGGGCTAAAATCCAGAAAAACACCGGATATTTCTGGTTTCGTTTGAGAAGGGGAAGTAATTTCGATAATTTGTTTCAAACCTTCGACGAAAGGAATGGTGTTGATTTGGATAGAATTTTTTTCATCGAAAGAAGGAAAAAGAGGAAAATCCTCTGTTGTCGTTTTTTTAATTTTAGTTTGAAAATTTTTACTCTCAATATTGAGAAAATTTCCCTCTTCTTTTAGACAAATTTTATCTGGCTCTAATGAATTTATATAATTTGAAAGAAACTTGGCTGGAAGAGCAACGCTTCCCTCTATTTCGATTTTGGCCAAAATCCAACATTTAATAGCCGTTTCAAGATCTGTGGTTGTTAGAATTAAGAAATTTTTCTCTGTTGATATTAAAACATTTTCTAAAATAGGAAAATTAATATTTTTATTCGCCACTCTTTCTACAATTTGAAGGCCGGATTTAAAATTATTTTTCAAAATAAAAACTTTCATATAATAATAATAAATTTATAATAAACTTATTTATAGTTATTGTTATAGAGGGGTAAATTTTAAATAAATAAGGTTAATTTGATTGGGGAAAAACTTTGTTTTTCCTTTGGGAAAGACATGGGAATGATATATAAGAAAATGAAGAAAACAATTTTAAAATTACAGCGGGTTATTTTTACACCCGTTATGCACTGAAAATCCGCTGGCGAATTAGGTTTAATTCCTCTTTTAAATTTTCATTAGAATTAAGTTCTTTTTTGATTTTTTCGTAGGAATGGATAGCAGTAGTGTGGTCTTTCCCCCCTATTTTCCTCCCAATGAAAGGGAATGAATTTTTTAATTCTTCCCTTAAAAAATAAACAATAATTTGTCTTGGTTGAACAATTTCTCTCTTTCGAGACGAAGATAAAATATCTTTCTCTTTTACGTCATAAAATTCAACAACCGTTTGGATTATTTTTTTAGGACTGACTATTTTTTTAGGAGACTGAATTAAATTTTTCAAAAGATTTTTTGTAATCTCTAACCCAGGAATTTGCTTATTTAATTTTTGGAAAGCAATTAACCTGTTAAGGGCACCCTCTAATTCTCTGATATTCCGTTGAATATTATTGGCTAAATAAGTCAAAATTTCGTCTGAGAAATTCATTTTTCTTTCCTGGGCTTTGACCTTGAGAATAGCTATCCTTGTTTCGAAATCAGGCAAGCCAATATCGGCTATCATTCCCCCTTCAAACCTTGAACGTAATCTTTCTTCGAGAGAAGGGATGGCTTTTGGGGGACGATCAGAGGAAAGAATTATTTGTTTGTTATTTTCATACAAAGTATTAAAAATATGAAAAAATTCTTCTTGGGTTTTTTCTTTGCCAGCCAAGAACTGGATGTCGTCAATAATTAAAACGTCTACCTGACGATATTTATTTTTAAAAGCTTCTACATTATGGTTGCGAATGGAGAGGACAACCTCAGAAGTGAATTTCTCGGACGGTATGTACTTAACCTTTTTTGAGGATAATTTTTTTGTCACCTCGTTTCCGATTGATTGCAAAAGATGGGTTTTGCCCAGGCCGACACCGCCGTATACAAACAAAGGATTATATACTAACCCCGGCTCTTTGGCGACAGCAATGGCCGCGGCATGGGGCAGTTCGTTGAAAGAACCAACGATGAAATTTTCAAACGTATAACGAGGATTTAGGTTAGTTGTTTTATCAATCTTAAACTCCGAAAACTCCAATTGATCAGATTCCGGCATGGTAATAGTTTCTTTCATACGAAGACCTTTTGGTTGTATAGATTCAACAGAGTATTTCACCTCCTTAATTTCTCCATCAAGGCTGCGAAGAGTTGTTAAGATTAATTTATGATATTTGTTTTCTATCCATTCTTTTGAAAAAGAGTTAGGGACAGCAATTTGAACCTCATTCTCCTTTTGAGAGAGAATATTAGTGTTTTTAAACCAAGTTTCGAAATTAGCCGGAGAAATATGAAATTGAATTTGGGCAAGGACAGCTTGCCAGAGTTCTTCTTGTTGCATAGCTTTTATTTTTTATCTTTCTTTGATTATAGCATTAAAAGAAAAGAAGATGTCAAATAGAATTAAAACCAAACCGCAAGACCAAATTTTGTTAATAAAATGGGGGAAATCTGTGGATTCTTAAATGAAAATGAACCGGCGATTCCGATTGACTAAAACAAAAATTTTTGATATCTTAGTCTATAAAGTCTAAAATGAATTTTTCAAAATGTCAATTACTTATCAACCCAAAAAAAGAAAAAGAAAAAAATCCCATGGTTTCAGAAAAAGGAAGAGAACAAAAGGCGGAAGGACAACATTGACCAGGAGGAGAAGAAAAAAAAGACAGCGACTAACCGTTTAAATTGACATACCGTCACATTATTGCATTATTCAATTAGTTTTATTGAGCAAAGAAATTTCGTTATTTTTAGTGCAACAGTTTACCAATTTAACAGTTTAACAATTTATTTTGTTGCCCAGAGAAAATCGACTTAACCAAAAAAAAGACTTCCAGAGAGTTTTTCAAAAAGGAAAGGGTCTTAGAGAAAATTTATTAACATTCAAATGGGCTCCAAATAATTTAAAAGTAAGTCGTTTCGGTTTCATTGTCAGTAAAAAAATTTCCAAAAAAGCCATTGTAAGAAATCAAATTAAAAGAAGGTTAAGAGAAAAAGTGAGAATAGAACTTCCTCGTCTTAAGAAAGGCATAGATGGAGTAATCATTGTCCGGCCCGGAGTAGCAAAAGAAAAAAATCAGGAAATTTCCAAAAATTTAAACAAAATTTTTCTTAGAGCAAAATTAATTAGAAAAAATGGAAGCAGCAATTTCTAAAGCTATAAAATTTTATCAGAACTTTATCTCTCCAGGACTGGGTTTGCATTGTCGTTTTTGGCCCAGCTGCTCAGAATACACCAATCAGGCGATAAAAAAGTACGGCCTTAAAAAAGGCTCTCTTCTTTTTTTTAAAAGAATATTAAAGTGTCATCCCTGGCATCCGGGCGGCATAGACCTACCTTAAAAAAATATGGATTTTATAATTACTTTTTTCAATACATTTTTATATAGACCGTTATTTAATCTTTTGGTTTTGCTTTATCAATATTTGCCCGGACACGATTTCGGAATAGCGGTTATCGCTTTAACCGTTTTAGTAAGAGTCGTTTTTTATCCTTTGAACCTCAAGGCCATTAAATCACAGAAACTTCTTCAAGAGTTACAGCCCAAAATTCAAGAAATTCAAAGAAAATTTAAAAACGATAAGGAAAAACTAACCAAAGCCACTATTGAGCTTTATCAAAAAGGTAAGGTCAATCCTTTGTCTGGATGTTTGCCGATTTTAATCCAATTCCCAATTTTAATTGCTCTTTTCTGGGTATTTCAAAAAGGACTTCGAGTTGAAGAAATGGTTAATCTTTACAGTTTCGTTCCTAATCCCGGGCAAATTGTCCCTACTTTTTTGGGGATTTTAAATTTAGCCCAGCCTTCGGCTGTTTTGGCAGTCCTTTGCGGTTTCGCCCAGTTCGTTCAGACAAAAATGTTGACCCCTAAAACCCAGACTAAAAAAGGCAAGGCCGATTTTTCTACGATGATGCAAAAACAAATGCTTTATTTTTTTCCAATTTTTACAGTTTTTATCCTTTGGAACCTTCCCTCTGCCATTGCTCTTTACTGGCTGGTTACCTCCCTTTTCTCGATTTTCCAGCAATATTTAATCTTTAGACCCAACACTAAAACTTCACTTAATGCAGAGCAGAAGACATAAAATATGATTTCTCAAAAAGACTTAGAAAAAGCCAAAGAAATCACAGAAAAGTTTTTTCAGAAAATGACCATTCAGGTAGAAATTAAAGTAAAAGCCCAAAAAGAGCAAACTTTTTCGATTGATTTAGAAACAGAAAATCCTCAGATTTTAATTGGCGAAGGGGGCAGGACCCTTGCGGAGATTCAACATCTTCTCAGGTTAATTCTAAGAAAAAAACTTTTTTCTTCTAAAGAAAATGATAAAATTTTCTTCGTTGATCTTGATATAGTAGATTACAAAAAGAAAAAATATCAACACTTAAAAGAACTGGCACGTTCCATAGCTGACGAGGTTGCTCTGTCTAAAAAAGAAAAAAATCTTCCTTCAATGTCGGCCGCAGAAAGAAGAATTATTCACCTGGAATTAGCTGATAGATCAGACGTTGTTACCGAAAGCCTTGGCCAAGAGCCAGAAAGAAGTATAGTCATTCGACCCCATCCTTAAATCATAATCAGTATTTTTCTAAAGACCTAAAAAGAGCTGCCAGTGGCAGCTCTTTTTAGGTCTTACTCGATATCAAAACCTACATACCTTTTTTAATAACCGGAATAACTAACATAGCTCTTGTTTGGTTATCACCAATATGGTTATCTTTAAGCCTGATATCACTCGCCGTAAACACTTCTCCTCTTCCATCCCCTCGGAATAAAACAGCACTAAAATTACCTTCAACTCTCAGCGAGGAGATTCCGTTACTATCAGTAAAGGTTGGACACCACCCCGCATCTATCCACTGGGGATAGTCTAGGGCCATTGGCGGGATAGGATAAATACCACACTCAGCCCCATTCTCATCTTCGTTAAAATTATAATTTTGATAAAGAGTTATTCCTCCAGAAGGTAAAGAGCTATCTGGTGGACGCTGAACAAAAACACTGATTGATGAAACTCTGTCTTTTTCGACGTGCTCGACACAATATGAGTTATCCATACCAATAAGAGGATTACATTCAGGGATTGCACCTCCTTCGCTTAAGGGAATACATCTTGGAGGCCATTCGTCAATTGTGCCACCAAAAAAGACCTCAGCATCGCCTCGGAAATCATTGTGTTCGTGCAGAACTGCTCCGAGCTTACCGACGATGACCATTTCTCCTCTACAACACTGTGGATTAATGTTACAGTCGATAACCCATGGCCCAGGGCATAAACCATCATCCCACACTAAATTTTCCGGCTTTTCTATTCTTCGTGGTATTATTTTAATCGATTTGGCTTTGTTGTCAAAATTTATAGAACCACTCAAGTCAGACACGCTGCTTGTAAAAAGATGAGGATCTGCTTTACAACCGTCATCAGAGAAAAGATAAACCCCGGGCATTTTCCAGATTAATCTAACAGATTGGCTGTTTCCACTGATTGGTTTACAATCATCTCCATCATGATCATCAGATTCCCAAGGTGTTCCTTCATAATTTTCTTCAGGGAAAATTTTGATCTCCATTTCTTCTGCAGAATCATAAAAATAAACTGATGTGGCCTCATTGTTGAAGTCTCCCAGCGAAGAATAGTTGCTTCTTACTCTTAAAAAGTCTTCTCCCTCTATTAATCCCGAAGTGTCACTTTTGAGAGAATTACAATCAATTCCCGGCCTTTCTTTGTACAAAATAACCCCTTTATTAAATTCTACTTTTCCTATTTTTAAAACCACCAACTCCGGATTAAGTTGGATTAAAATGACATAAGCAATAAGTAGAATAATTAAACCTAAAATGCCAGCTGTAATCTGGCTTTTGGCATCAGATATGGCTAAAGGGTTGCCGGCTGAAGCTAAATAGCGAAAGCCGCCGTAAACTAAACTACCAAAAGTAACCAAAGCGGCAATAAGCAAGGCGAGATTGAACAGATATTTAATATAATCTGGTAAAAAAGTTTTGACTGTCCTTGGGGTTTCTGCCCCCGAAACCTGAGGATAATCCACTTCTGTTTTTTGCGCCAGCGCTAAGCCGTTCAAAACCAAAAAACAGAAACTGGCAAGAATCAAAATTAAAAAGATTTTTTTAAAGCTTTTCATTTTTAGCTTGGATAAAAATTATTTCTCTATTGGTTCGCAGCAAAAGAAATTAGTTAAATAGCACTCTTCCTGGTCGTCTGATAACATTCTTAACCATTTAGCTTCGTCACAACTAACAAGAGTTTCAACAAGCTGAACTTCCTCTGTTGGTTCGTATCCCGAAGCCGGAGTGGTGCACGCTGCCAGTCCTATCCTTGCTTTTTCCAACATAGCTCTAAGTCCCGGCGCCTTTTGAACTTCAGTGTTTATTGCAGCTGCGTAGTTAGCGATTTGTAATGATCTGATATAAATTATAGCTCTCTGATCCCCTAATTCGACAATAGCATCTATGGGGCAGGCATTACCCGTGCAAGAGGAAATCCCGCAGTCGAAGTCTCGAACATATTTTTCTTCACAGGCACCACCAAAAGACTTATCAAAACATTCATTATCTCCCCAACACTGCGTTTCTGTCCCAATATTAAAACAGGTAGGGTCTATTGCCGGGTCACAAGAACCAACCGGCCCACAATCACAGGCCCCTATGCCCGGTCCATACCAGCAAGTTTCCCCTGTGACGACATCAGTCCAACAGCATTCGTCAGAGGGAGCCGGAGGAAAAAATATACACATTTCCGGACCACATGATGATATTGCACAGACGCCAAAATCACTACATTCATCATCTCCCCAGACCCATGTTTCAGGATCATTAGATATTTTAAAACAGGTGGGGTCTGTCGGGTTTGCCGGGTTGCAGGTATTTCCATATTCGCAAAAATCTCCTTTTTCTTCCCAAGTACACAACCAACTACCACAGACACAGCTGCCTGGAAGTGCCTCGGGTGGGCAGCCCGGCGGATTTAGTCCGGTACGTGATATAGTTACATCCGCACAATTAGCGGTACACTCTTGATAAAGACAATTATCTGGATTCGGGTCGCAAAACTGTTCTGTTACAGTAACAGCATCACATTCGCCCCAGTAATTTTCACTATAATTCATCCAACAGTCTGTATTGCAATTTTCAGCTTGACATTCGTCAGGCAGAGGAAGCTCATAAACTGCATTGGCAGCTGCAACCACTTGTCCTCCTGCCGGCAGCATTTGATCATAATTCCAGATAATAGCCGTAGCCATTGCATAAGTGCCGTCCATTGCTTCTCCAATCGGGATTTCTCCACCCCCTAAATATTGTCCAAATGCGCCAATTTCTTCTTCCTGGCATTCCCAATCCCATTGCTCTACAGCTGAAATTGCCTCCTCTTTATTATAGAAGAAAGAAAAGGTAAAGAAAAGCAGTCCCAAAAGCATAACAGGGAAAATAATCTTTTTATAGTTTCGTAATTTCATAAACATAAATTAAATTACCAGCATAAAGCAGGGTCATCTCTTCGATCAGGACCGCAAATCCCAGCAGTCCAATCGGGAGCTGCATCAACACATTCAAGTTGTACACATTCTGCCGGGTAAGGATTTACTGTGTCTGGAAAATAACCCATATGGAGGTGGTCGCCTTCACTAAAACCAGTATCATCGACATGGCCAATTAAGTCTCCTTTCAAGATTCCTATGCTGGCTTCATTCGCAAGACATATATTCTCGCCACAGGTGTCTAAAAGGTGGCAATAGCGAAATTCGCCGAATTCTGTAAAAAGTCTAATGGCAATACCACAGCTGCCAAAAGGATGATAAGCAGTAATCGTACCATCAGCTACTGCATAAACAGGATCGCCTCTTGCGGCAGAAAGATCAATTCCATGATGCCCGGGATATCCTTCCCAGCCGCAGGTAAAACCAAAACCAGGCTGAAGGGGACAACCCGCTAATTCGGGAGGCAGAGGACCGCCGCCGCCAGGGGCTGTCGTGGTGCAGCTGCCCGTAGGATATGCCGGGTTTTCTTCAGCTTCTTGCTCGCCAAGATCAGGGAACAAGCTGATATAGAGTGGAAAAAAATTGGGCCAAAAGTTGGGGTTATTGGAAAGGGTGCAACTAGCTCCTCCTGACCAACAGCGCATAAAAGAACAAAAGTCAGTGTTATCTTCTCCGCAAAAACCGCTACAATTACTTACTATGTCGAGGAAACATTGTAATTGGGCAGGAACGCCCCGGCCAGCTGGGCAGTCTACTATTCCTAAAGTCCAACAGAGTTCACCGCCAATATCGCACGGCGTACCATCATCATCAAACCCAGACTCTTCTCCCCACATAGTTAAAATCAAAGCTTGGTTCCAGTTGTTAGCTTGCGCCCAGTTTACTATATAATCCCAGCAATCAATTCCACCAGGACAGGTTGTGTTTTTTATTGTCGGATATGTAGCAGCTAAATCTTCTTTGATGCTTGCTGGTATGTCAAAATCATTAAAATAGAGGTCAATTTCGCACTCGTTACAACCAGCGAGGGTATCTAAGATGGGGAAGGAAGGCCAACCCCCGCTGGCCATTAGCTCTTTTACTTGTTCTTCGTCAGTATAAAAAGTAGCAGGGTCGCCTTTTCCCCTAATCGTCTGGCCCAAAAAAGTAAAGGGAACAATCTCCACATCTCCGCCCAGTTCCAGTATAATCTGTTTCATCTCCAACATATTGTCGTAATTTATGGGGTAAATCGTTTCTCTGATGATTTTTATCCCTAATTCTAATCTCTGGTTATCTTTTTTGAAACTGGTCAGATCGGGAAGTATTGCTTCCATTTCAGCCGCCAAAACCGCAGCCAGATTGCGAATATCTATTTTTAGATTTTCAGCGTCATCTCGTTTATCCAAACAAGGTTCGCCCGTGCAAATCACTGGCTCTGGATCCCAGTCCTGACAGGGACCTCCACAAAACTCAACGTCTAAACAGGGATCACCTGCACATTGCATCGGCAGACAATAATTTAACCCAAAATCAGGAGGAGGATCAGCACCGGATTGTCCAAGATCGCACTCTGAAGGATCGGGTTCGGTGTTGCCGCATACATTACAAGGATTATTGATTATGTCTTCAAATTGGATTGTTTTGTCGGAAATTTGTGCTGAGAGGTTCTTAATGCTCTGGGCAGAACTATTGAGTCGATTTAGCCTGTTTGATTCTAAAACCCTTTCGATTAACTTTCCAATGGGAATTTCATAGAGTCTATAAACTTTGGCCGTTAACTGAAGCGGTTTAATTGGCACCATACAAACTCCACCATTACATTCCTGGCCTTCGTAACAATCTGCATCAACACTGCATTCTAAGGCGAGGTCAAGAGGGCCGATGCGTAAAATGGTTAATTCGGGGTTAACAGCCACTAAAAATAAATAAGAGCCCAGTAAAATCATTAAACCGACAATTCCAGCTGTGATTTGGTCTTTGGCGTCTGACATGGCAGCTGGTTGGCCTACTGAAAACATATAACGAAAGCCGCCATATATTAGAGAGAAAAAAGCTATCAGGCCGGCAATAATTAGTGCGAAGTTATAAATATATTTTATATATTCCGGCAAAGTAGGTTCTGCCGGAAGAGGCGCTCCCGGGATGGTTGGATAGGTAACCTCTAAGTCCTGGGCAAAAACAAAAACAGCAAAAAACAGGAGGAAAGAAACTAAAAAAATTAATTTGTATTTTTTTACTTTCTTGTTCATTGCTTAAGTTCGAAATAAACCAATAGAACCCAGAGAGGGAGCATTCCCACAATAGGGATGAACTCTATGGCAATTAGCAGGGGTCTTAACCATCTTAGTCTTTTTGCCCATTTGGCTGCTTTTCCTAATCTGGCCGTTGCCCCCCGGGTGGCTTTAAGCTGTCCAGAGCGGGAATAAATCCAGCCCCCGATTACAAGTATTGCGACGATATCAAGAATAAGAAGACTTCCAATGAAGAAATCGATTATATCTATTATAGCGGCAAGAGGCAGCATAATCAATCCTGCCGGGCTAAGTAGAGCTCCTTGTCTTTCGATTTCTGCCGTTTCTATTTGTTCTTTTATTTTCTTTTCTAGAGATTTATTTTTCTTTTCTAAAGGCTTAGTAGTCGTTTTTAAAGATTTAATAGCCATAGTCATTATCTTTTTTCTTTACCCGCTCAAGTTTTCCCAAAAAATTTAGGTGGGTTTACCCAGTTCTTTCTTTGCTTTTCTTATTTTCAGGATTTCTTCGGGAGTAGTAGTGATTAACTGATCTTCCCCGTAAGAGGCAACGATCTTGAGCGCCACATGTTTTTGGCCGGCAAAAAACAATCCTTCTCCGACCGATGATTCTAATAATAAATATTTTTCTTCTTCAGTCAGATTAAAAGTTTTTTTAACAATGTCTATGGTGGCAGGGCTTTGTTTCATTAAAAGCTGTAGGGCGGAGTTGGCGATTATTGGTTGGCCGTATTCTGATTTCATAAAATCATTTACATCCTGGGTAATCGTTGTTACTCCCAACCAGTACTTTCTTGCTCTTTTTGCTATTCCAAACAAGAAAGAAGCCCCATCTTCGGTCTGCATTAACCACCAGGCCTCGTCTACCACTAAAATTCTTTTTTTCAATTTTGAGCGGATGGTATTCCAAACATACCTCAAGACTATAAACATTGCCATTTGTTTTAATTCTTCTTCCATGTCTCTGATGCCAAAACAGACAAAGTGGCCCGTTGTTTTAATGTTTGATGGCTGGTTGAAAAAACTGGCAAAAGTTCCTCGGGTAAATTTTCTCACCCTTGTAACCAGACTTTCTGCTCCTTCCATGCTATCCAAAACGGATTCTAAATCTTGCATTAAAGGCGGTTCAATCTTAGAAAAATCAGACTCCGGAGTAATATCTTTAGCGGCATAAGTTTCGGTTAAAGCCCGGTCAATGATAGCATCTTCTTCCGGGGTTAATCCCCCCAGCATAATTCTCAAAAGACCAACCAAGTTGATAATATTCGATCTTAAAATATCTTCCGGTCTTTCATCTTCTCTGGGAATTGGCAAATCAAAAGGATTAAGGTGATTGGGAGAGGTCAGGGAAATTTTAAAGAAGGAGCCGTCAACAGCATCAGACAAAGACTCATATTCATTTTCAGGGTCAATAATAATAACATCTACGCCCTGCATTAGAAGTCGTAAAATTTCTAATTTTACTGCATAACTTTTTCCTCCGCCTGCCTTTCCGAAAACGACCGAATTCGCATTTTCCAGACTGAAGCGGTCAAATAAGACCAAAGAATTATTGTGAAGGTTAAGGCCGTATAAAATCCCTTCATTTGAAGAAAGGTCAAAAGAGATAAAAGGAAAACAACTTGAAAGAGGGCCGGTATTCATTGGGGTATAAACCTGCATGAGGTCTAATCCGTAAGGAGAGGTTGAGACAAACCCTTCTCTTTGCCGAAAGAGGGCCGGTTTAATGTAGATTAAGCGCGATTCAAAAATTGAACGTAGAGTATTCTCGGTATTTTTTAATTCTTGTTCGTTATCGCCATAGATAGTTAAATAAAGGCCGAATTTAAACATTCTTTCCTGGGCCGACATAAGCTTATCTCTTAAAGACTCAAGGTCTCGATAGGCTGTTTCTAGGGCGGGGTCGCGTACCAGCCCTTTTTCTTCTTTATCGATAATTTCAGATTGGATTTCGGTAACTTTTTTCCGTAGCTTCTTTAAAATTGTGCCTGTGTCAGTTGGGTTAATAAATAGTGAAATATCAAGAGGGCTTTCTAAATTTACAAGGGGTGAAAACCAGCCAGAGCCAATATATCTAGGAAAGGAGAAAACAAAAAAAGATCTGGCCATTCTATCACCGAATTTAAGATTACTTTGACCTACTTCAATAGACGAGGGCGCAATAATATCAACAGCTGTGATTGGCTCGTCTTCAAAAATTTTTTCTGGAATTTTTATTTTCTTTTTTAAAAAAGGTATTTTCATATCCCTGCGAATTACCAACCCTACGAATTACGAATCAGTACGAATATACGAATTTGTAGGGTTATTAGATACTTAGTTCGGGAGGAATTTCTGGGTAATAGCCAAATTCAGATTCTCTTGGGTGATGAAGACCCCAGAGAAGTTCGATTAATTCTTCGGTAGTTAGGGGAATCGCTCGTAGTCCGGATCTTCTTAATCCCAAGGCCACAAACTCCATTCTCTGCCAAAGTTGAGATTTGCATCTTTGAAATTCTCCCTCGTTCAAAACAGACATTTTCTGGGCTTTAAGTAATTGCAGCGGAGTTTTTATCCCCTGGGCTTCAAAAATAGTGAAAGGAACAACCACATAAAAAGATTTTGTCATTATTGTGCCTGACTCAACCAAACTCTTTATAAAATCATAATATCCACCCGTTTGAATTTTAAGCAGTTCGTTTTTCTGATTTTTTTCCAGCTCTTTTATTTTTTCAAGGTATCCCGTAATATTTAATCTCCTTGAGTGAACTAAAATTTGGCAAGGGAAATCAAGCGAATTTAAGAAATTCTGAAATTGATAGATGGTGGCATTTTGTTCGTCTTCAGATTTTAAGGCAAAATTTAAAGAAGACACCATTAAAACTCCTCTTAGGGCTCTATTTTTTAAAACAATTACCCCTTCTCTTATTTGTTTAACCTCCAAAAATTGTTGAGTAGTTGCTTGTGCCATAAAACTACATTGTTACATTGTCAAATTGCCACATTGTTAAATCGAAAATTTCTGATTGGTAAATTGAATTAGAGAATTTATTTCGTTTTGAGTTCAATTTGAGTTGATAAATCTTTTAAACGGCCTTGCTTGGTTATTTTCAATAAAGCAGCTGGTTCGGCTTTTTCTTTTCCGGCCTTTACTTTTTCTTTTTTATAAACAAGCCTTGGCTCTGTTTGTTTTTTTCTCCAGGTATAGACTTTCGATGAAATATTAAAAAATACAAAGCTTATTAATACGCTTAACAAGGGCCGGTTCCCAATTTTAATTAAGGCGAAGCTGAAGGCTGTAATTGCCAGAATAAAAGCAATGACAAGGAAAAGGTAAAAATTACTTAAGATAAAATAGAGAAAAAAAATAATAATTCCAGCTCCACCAAGAAAAATAAACTGGCGCCAAGTAAAAGGACCAACTATCTTCGTTTCCATTTCAATAAATTGGGGAATAGAAAATTCCATGTTGTTATTTATCTTTAAGAATAAAAAACTATTTAATTAAACCGCGCTAAGTAATTATCTTAATTATATCACAAACAAAAAATAGTAGTAAATAACATCAAAGACAATAAACATCAAGGCGTCAAAAAGAAGACATTGTTATTGACAAATTATGAGGGTATGCTATAATACAGGCGTAAGAGGAGAGAGCAAGTATTTTCATATTAAATTCGTCATAGACGGCTCTCTCCGAGGGCCTTGTTTTTTAGGAGAGTTCTTTTTTCCGCAAAGTTCATCGAAATTGGTGGATTCTACGGAGAGAAAAACGAATTTCCGCAACAATGCGGACTCCGAGTAATCTCGGAGAAAAAGAACAGAAAGGGAGGAAAAATGGAATCCAATTCTGGCTTTGTTGTTGATGCTGGGTTTATCCTGGGAATGGTAGGCAATTACCTTGTCCTGGGGATCTTCATCCAGCGGGCAGTGGGGAAAGAAAGGTGCGGGGGTGCTCTCTGCACTTATCAAGCTTCCCACCATCCCGGGATTGAGGGTAGCCATAGCAGCATCGCTTGGCCTCGACGGCTGGCAATCATTGTCGGCTGGCTTCCCTGGTTCGTACTCCGTGTTATCCGCTTTGTCTTCCAGACTCTGGGTTGGACAATCAGCAGGTTCCGTCCTCGGAGGATCTGGATGAGCCTTTGTGTCACAGGCCGAGCGGTGCGCTGGACAGTCCAGGGCACCTAATACCAAGGGGAGGAGGGCCTCATGATTCGTAGTCGATGAGACCGCGATCTGGCCTTCCCCCCTTACCCAATTTTTCTAGCAAAGAAAATTTTTAAACTATTTAACATTATCTAATCCGAGGAAGTCCTAAAAGGGGCTCTTTTTTATTTTTGTATTAGCAAAAACTTGACAAAAAACTTAAATCTTATATAATTAAAAAGCTAAGAAAAGGAGAAATCTTGGCAAAAAGTTATTTAACAACTGCATTAGGAGGTGCAAAATGGTAGCAACGATAGTAACTGGAATAGTCTTCGGAGTAGTCTTCCTTTCACTCTTCACCATTGTCTATATAAAGTTAGGATGGTGGAAGTTTCCCATAATACCCCAGATAGTGAAGCCAGAAGAGATGGCAATAAAAGTTATCCTGGGAAGACCAGAAGAGTTTTTCGACAGCGGCCTTCGCTGGATTCCTCTCTGGTTTAGCTCTCTCAGAAGGTTTCCCAAAACGATGTATAACCTGGATTATCCGGCCAGAGAGGCTGTGACTAAAAGAGAAACGATAGATGGAATAGAATATGGAGCCCAGGTATTAAAAGTAGATTCAGTAGCTTATGTGAGCTTCCCGCAGTGCTACGTATGGCTTCGGTACAAAGACCAGCAGGGGAAACTGCAAATAGCGAGGGTGAACAGCGAAACGGCCCTAACAAAGAAAAAAGATGAACTCAAGAAAGCAGGAATGACAGACATTGAAGCCAAAGGCGGGCTTGTCGAAATATACCGGCGACAGATTCCCATTGACGAAGGAAAGCTAAAGGATTTCACTGGAGAGGCAATAGTCGCAGCCCTGCGTGTAGCTATGGGTAAGGTTACCTGGAGACAGGCAACCGAGGATATTGAAGACGTTAGAAAGGCAGCTGAGGACGTTTTTAAGTCTAGCGATGGTGCTTTGCTTGCGGCAGGATTCCATCCAGACGATTTGAGACTGGCTATTGAGGAAGTAAAGCTTCCTCAAGAACTGGAGCAAGCTCTGCCAGGGCCCGACAGGGCAAGGCTAGAGGCTCAAGCGGCAAAGTTTGTTTCTCAGACTCGGGCCACCGAAACGGTCGGAACAGTCATTGAAATGATGGCTCAAAGCAGAGGCAAGTCGCTTCAGGAAGTTCAGGCGGAAATTGAAGCTGACCCCGACGCCAGAAAGGAATTCCTAGCCCTGTCCAAGGACTTGATTGTTCGAAGGATGGGTCTTGACAAGAATGCCTACCTTGACATCCGGGTAGAGGGAGCCGATGGAATTGAGAAATCTCTCTTGAACCTTGTTGCTGCCTGGCAAAGAATGCCAGGGGGCGGAAAAGAAAAAGAAGAAAAAGAAGAAAAAAAAGGCCGTAGAAGAGTCCGCGTTCCAGGCGGAACCAGAGAGATGGATGAAGAAGAGAGAAGAAGGTATGGGATACCCTAATTATAAAGGGGCGACTACTGTCGCCCCTCTTTTGTTATTTATATCAATATTTATTCAAATGGTTCCCGGTAAGTATCTTCTTTCCGCGGCATAGGTTTTTCTTCTTCTAAGGGAGTTTCAGGCTTTTCTATTTTTGGTGGAACAGTCTCTGGTTCAGATGGAGCCGGAGTTTTTAAGGATTCCTCTGGCGGCGGAGGAGCAACTGGCAGAGGTTTAATCGGAACTCTTTTCCTGGTAAGAGGAGTAATTTCCCTTTCGATTACGACTTTTCTGGCAAAAGTAAGAACGTTTTTCTCAAGGTCTTTAGCTAAATCTTTTGCAATTTTCGGAGAAATATTAAAAATTTGCCGAAGTTCTTCTGGAAAATCCTTAATCATTATTTTTTCCTCAGCCATATCCTTGATAAGTCTTGCTATTTTTCTTTCCGGCTGTTTTCCAGTAATTTTCTCCTTTTCTTTAAAAGTTTGAGCTTCTTTTAACTCTTGTGCCAACTTCTCCATTATTTCTTTCGGCTCTCTGTGCAGTTTATACTTTTTCAGTATTTCTTGGATGACAAAATGAGATTCGTCCGGGAAAATTATTTCTTGATTTTTGGATAGTTTTTGAGCCATATTTTTTACATTTTATTTAGGTTTGATAATTTGGATTACCTTGAATATTGATCCACATCGCTTCTACTTTTTCAGCCTCTCTTATTGCTTTGGGGGTGCCTGTAAGTGTCAAGCCACGAATCATATCGGTGATATCTTGCTCCCTTTGGTTGATAAGATTTCTCAGAGCGTCTTTTTGCAGTTTGTTTCCTGTGCGGCCTAACTCCTGCACCTTTGCCATGTCCATAGAGTAAAATACTTGAAGATTTTCGTCGGTGTACTTTGGCCCACCAGGTGTTTGAGTTTCAAAGGCTTGGGGCAGAATGTTTCTCCTGAATTCTCTAGTTTCTTGTCTTTCTATATGCCCACGGATACTTTCTTCTGTAGTCATGCCGGGAGAAACACCGGGAGCTCCCGCTACTGCCGCAGTCGGCATTTTACCATAAAGCATTCTAGGAGAAACCCCATATTTGATGGCTTCACCGAAATATCTTTGATCTTTTGCCTCGAGCCGGTCTCTCTTAGCCAGCTCTTCTATGGCCGCTGCCCGCGTTAATCTACCCTCTCGGGTCATAACACCCTTTTCCGCAATCCCTCGAATGTTTTCTACACTTTCAGCCCCAAGATTTCTCCCTGCTTTTTTTCTATCTCTTTCTAATTCTGATGCATAAGCCCCAGGCCCTCCCACAAGCCCACTAAGAGGTGTTCTTTCCAGCCTTTGCCTTATTCTTTGTTCTGTCCTTGCGACAGCCGGAATGCCTCTGGCCGTTGATACTCCCGCAGCTCCTGCTATTTTAGGCATCGCTTTTCCCGCCTTTTGAGCTATAGAAATAACTCCGGAGGCTCCCATGGCTGAGGTGCTCAGGGCGGCAAAAAATCCAAGTAAAAGGAAAGCCAAAGCTATTCCATAAGGCAAAACCTCGTTTAAAATAGCAGCGACAGGATTGGGGTCTCCTACTGCTCCTGTCAGGCCGCCTCTACTGGCTATCCCAATCATATGGTCTCCTAACCATAAGAAAAAGGCGGCAAAGACTCCAATGAATGTCCATTGAAGAAATTGACTCCACCATGTTCGGAACCAACCCCTGGTAGCGGGTAGAACATAAAAGACAAAGGCAATTGGGGACATGATAACCAACAGCCAAATAGCCACCCTTCTCATTATAAAAAGGATGGCAAAGAGAAAGAAAACAATAGCAGCAAAGAACATAAATAGCGCAATAACTATAATTTTAATGAAAAAACTTAAAAGCGCAATAGGATTAAAAAAGTTAAACCCTCCCAAGTCGCTGGCAATCATATTGCTTATATTAGTGAACACGCTACCTATAATTTTTCCTCCGGTTAAGCCCCCCAAAAAAAAGTTCATCAGAATGTTGGCAAAATCTACAATGACACCTAAAATAACCGGAGTAAAATTAATTAATAAAGCTACCCCAATTAAAATCGGCAGAGTTTTTCTGGCCCGATATTCTTCTAATCTAAGAGCGGTGGCTAAGCCAATAATAACTAAGACCAAGACTATAAACATATTGGCCAAATCTCTGACAACCGGCCAGCCAACGTCAACTACTCCTCCCGAAGTATAAGGAACAGTGATAAACCAGGGGTCAATTGACCACCCCAGAAGTATAGAGGCAATACCTAAAATAGCCGTAGGAATCATTAATATATAAGAGGCGATTAGCCAGCCAATTGCCTTACCAATAGCGTCGGCTACACCCCCGAGTATTCCAAAAATAGCATAAGCACGATAGAGGGGAAAGAGTAATCCAGAAATAACAAAAAATAAAAGAGCCCACCTGGCCGGAGCACATAATTTCTTTATGTGCTCGGTTCTGGGTAAGCAAGCTAAAATTATCAATCTACCGTCTCTGCTTAAATGCAGAAGAAATTTTTTAATGTTTTGATTAATTAATTTCATGATATTCTCTCGAAGATTAATTCATTATAATAAAACAAAACAATCAAGTAAAGTTAAAGGTCTTGGTTAATTTTAACCATTCCTGGACACTTAAAGTTTCGGCTCTTTGACTTGGCCGGATTTTATTTTTCAAAAGCCAGTTTTCGATTTTTTGCCGGTCAGTTTCTGAAATTTTTGCTTGTCCGCCAAAGCCTTGGCGAAGACGGGCAAGATTATTAATTAGTTGTTTTCTCGGCTGTGAAAAACCAGCCCGAACAATTCTAAAGAATAAACCACAGAGGTCCGGCCTCTGTTGGTTTTTCTCAGGGGTTATTTTTAATATAGCCGAATCAACCTTGGGCTGAGGCCAGAAAGATTTTTTTGATATATAACTGACGATTTCTGGCTTAGCATAAAATTGGACAGAAACAGCCAAAAGACTCATATTGGGAGGTTTGGCTATAATTCTTTGGGCCACTTCTTTTTGGGTCATTAAAATCATCAGCTTTGGCGGGTAATTGCTTTCTAAAAATTTACGGATTACCGGGGAAACAATATAATATGGTAAATTGGCCACCAATTTATAGTTTGTAGTTTTTAGTTTGTAGTTTTTCGAACCAGTCGCTTCGCTCCTTGTAATTGCTCTGCAATTAACAGTGTTTAGCTTGAGAATATCGCCTTGAATAATTTTAACATTTTTTAGATTTTTTGTTGTTTCTTGTAAAATCTTAACCATTTTAGGATCTTTTTCTATAGCGATTACTTCCTTAACTTTCCCGGCTAATCCTTGGGTTAAAATGCCGGTTCCGGGGCCTACTTCTAAAATAACGTCTTTGGATCGAAGGTCGGCAGTTGTTATAATTTTTCTGAGAACATTTCTGTCTATTAAAAAATTCTGACCAAATCTTTTTGATGGGCGAACTTTATATTTTTTTAATAAATTTTTGACTATTTTTATTGAAATCACGGTTCTTAAAACATTATAGCAGAGAATTTTCGGCTGTGGAAAAGTACCTTGCCTTCACAAATTTTTGAGCCGTTTTCGCCCTAAATCTGGAGTTTCTGGCTCTTGTCCAAAAAACCTGAGAGGGCTTGACTTTATTGCCCAAAAGATTACATTAGAGAAAGGATGCTCGACTGGGTCTAGTCGAAGCTAAAGCCGTCTTTAAAGACGGGAAAATCTAACTTTCCATTAAGCTACGTTTACGGCTTAATGATCACAATAATATTTCTAGTTTATTTTTGGTCAGACAGTTGTTGGCTGTATGGCCCTTAATTCAGAAAGGATTCTGGATTTTTCCAAAGATAATTATAAAAGGACTTAGGGATAACCTCGGAGGATCTTTGAAAGACCCTCTGCTTTATTTAGGCATTATCTCCTTTTTTCTGTTTAGTTTCGTTTCTTTGGGAGCTCCGGCTTTTTTGAGGTCTCTGCCGGGCAACACTTCTTCATCGTTACTTTCTCCAATACCGTCTTCCCGGCATTTTGGTCAATTGAGCAATAATAAACTTTTTTTACATCAAGAGAAGGAACAGAAATTTGATTTTTCTCTTTTCAGTGTCTTACAAGGAAATGCCATGCTGGGTGTTTCTACGCCGGTAAATATTTCTCCCCAAGTTTTAGGAGCTTTGGCAGAAGGAAATTCTAGCAGCTTGCCAGAGACAAGAGACGAAATTCTTGAATACATCGTTCAGTCGGGCGACACCTTGTCTGGTTTGGCCGAAAAGTTTGATATTTCCTTAAATACCATCGTTTGGGCTAATGATCTTTTGAAGGATTCTAATCTTCAAATTGGCCAAAAGCTGGTTATCTTACCGGTTTCTGGGTTAATCCATCACGTAAAAAAGGGAGAAACAATAAGCGGTATAACTGCATTGTATAAGGCGGAAACTGACGCAATCATATTGTTGAACGATCTTTCTGGGGACGGAGATATTGTTGTGGGAGATATTTTAATTATTCCGAACGGCCAAAAGCCTTCTTTGTCAAGCTATATACCAGTGCCTGCCCAGATGCCGTTAGCTTCAAGTTATTTTATCTGTCCCATTACATCTCCCTGCGGGATAAGCCAGGGACTTCATTGGTACAACGCCATAGACTTTACCAATGGACAATGCGGTGAACCAATTTATGCCGCAGCTCAGGGAACAGTATTAAAGGTAAAATATGGCTGGAACGGCGGGGCAGGAAATTATGTAAGTCTTTTACATCTTAATGGGATAGTAACAATGTATGGCCACTTAGCTTCAATGTTAGTTAGCCCGGGGCAAGAAGTTTCGCAGGGTCAAATGATAGCGAAAATGGGCGGAAAGCCCGGAACACCCGGAGCCGGCACATCTACTGGCTGCCATGTTCACTTTGGAGTTCGTGGCGCCAGAAATCCGTTTAGTAGATAGGCATTAACCTTAATATCTTTTGCCAATGTAAAAAGCCGATAAACTCGGCCTTTTTTTTATCGCTCTTCTCTTATTCTATACATTAAAGCTTCAGCCACATGTTCAGTTAAAATATTTTTTGAATCTGCCAAATCGGCAATAGTTCGAGCTACTTTTAAAACCCGATGATAACCACGAGCTGAAAGCTGGCCCGAATCTACAGCCTTCCTTAGAAGATTGCCAGCCTTACTATCAACTTGACAATATTGTTTAATCTGAGGGATCCTTATTTCAGAATTAGTTATAACTCCATCTTTGTTAAATCTTTCTTTTTGTAAAATTCTAGCCTTCTCGACCCTTTCTTTGATTTTAGAACTACTTTTTTCTGAATTTTCTTGGATTAGTTTTTCGTACTTTAATTGAGGAACTTCAATAAAAAGATCTATTCTATCAATCAAGGGGCCCGAAAGTTTTCTTCGATATTTTTGGACCTGAGAACTTTGGCACTGACATTCCTTTTCCGGGTCGTTTAAATAGCCGCAGGGACAAGGGTTGGAAGCTCCAACCAGAATAAAGTTGGCTGGGAGGGCTAAAGAATGTCTCGCCCTCAAAATAGAAATTTCCCCTTCTTCAATCGGCTGCCGCAGGCTTTCCAAAACATCACGGTGGAATTCTGGGAATTCATCTAAGAATAAAACGCCCCGATGAGCCAGGGTTATCTCGCCTGGCCTTGGAGGATTACCACCGCCGATTAAAGCAGCCTCTGAAGAGGCATGATGAGGAGCGCGAAAAGGCGGTAAGTTTATTAAAGGTTTCTCTTGAGGTAGAATGCCAGTTATACTATAAATCTTAGTTACTTCTAAAGCCTCTTCAAAAGAAAGAGAAGGCAGAATTGAGGGAATAGCTTTGGCTAGTAGCGTTTTCCCGGCCCCAGGAGGGCCAATCATAAATAAATTATGAGCGCCAGCAGCTGCAATTTCTAAAGCTCGTTTGGCATATTCTTGGCCCTTAATCCAGGCTAAATCAACCGGATAATCTATGTCTTTTGAAAGTCCCTCAATTCTTGTTTCGGTTGGCAAAATTTCTTTTCTTCCTTCTAAATAATCCACCGCTTCTTTCAAATTTTCTATTCCGATGACCTTTATTTTTTTTACTTTATTAGAGGTTGATTCTCTAGCGGGGTTCACCAGGGCTGCCTCTGCAGCGTTAGCTTTTGGCAAAATTATTTCTTTCCAACCCTGTTCTTTGGCCGTCAGGGCAATAGAAAGTACTCCCCTTGTCGGCCTTAATTTGCCATCTAAAGCTAATTCTCCAAGAAAAATTTTATTTTCAGGATTAAATTTAGTCTGTTTTGAAGCCAAAAGATAGCCCAAAGCAATAGGAAGGTCGTATAATGAGCCCTCTTTTTTTAAATCAGCTGGAGCTAAATTAACTAAAATACGATGAGGTTGTTGATGGGGCGAAGAGAACTTAATGCTTTTTATTGCCGCCCCCACTCTTTCTTTTGATTCCTCTACTGCTTTGTCTGGCAAGCCGACAATACTAAAATTCCTTAACCCATAAGAAACATCTGTTTCTACTTCAACAATTTGTGCATCAAGTCCAACGATGGCTGCTGAATAAACTTTAGAAGGCATTGATTTAATTATAACAGATACTAAATAGAAGGAAACAAAAAAAGGCCCATCGCTGGGCAGCTTTTATTTAAAATAAGCTTGTTTTTTAAAGGTAAAAAAGTGATAGTTTTGAAGCTTTATATGATTATTATAAATAAGACGTTCTTGCTCTTGGAGCGTGAGGAGGGTCAGGATTTCGTCTTGTGGTTATAACTCTATTTTTGCACTCAGGACATTCACCATAAGCAGGGTTACCTAAAGGATGCATTCTTATAGTATCCTTGTTTTTGTCCCAACAACGAGAACAGAAAGGACCTTCTCTTTGATCATTGTCTTTTTTAACCCAATAACAATTATTTTCGTAAAACAAACTTTCTTTAATTCTCAGCTTTTCTTCTAAGTTTTTAATCTTTTCTTCTGAATTATTTAGTTCTTTTTGCATTTCCAAAAGTCTTTTTTGTGCTTCAAGGATTTGTTGATATTGTTCAATTTTTCCAGCTTCTTGAAGAACTTTCCCTATAGATTTTAATTCATCAAAAATTGCCATGTTTTTTATTAAATTCTTTTCTTTATTCTACCAAAAAACCGTCCAAAAGGCGATCAAACCCTCACCTCCATCTCAAATTTAAGGTAATTAGTAGACCACGGTACATGGCTTCTCCAAATTTTAACAACCGAAATCTCCTTCAATTGGACATCCTTGAGAATTATCCTTTATTTTTGGAACACCCGGTTCTTTACCGCTTGCAATATAATCTTCAACATTTGTTGTATCCCACTCATGTTCGTGATTCCATAAATTCCAAAAGTGTTTCCACTCATTCCAACCTATTCCAAGATGTTTTACATAAATACCATTTTCAGCGAGCAATTTCCCAATTTTTCTACCAGTCATACACGGCATACTATAGCAATAGACAATAATTTCTTTGTCCTTCGGCAGTTTTGAAAACTCCCCAAGAATTCTATCTATATCGCCATAAGCTGAGGTATCCGGGTCTTTGTAGGCAGGTATGTTTATTGCGCTCATTATATGTTCTTTTTCATATTCTTCTTGGCTTCTTAAATCAACAAGAACAAAGTCATTAATTCCTTTATCCATTTTCCCTCGTAAGCCATGAGGACTGACATGAACCGCATTTTCAGTTAGATAAAAATCTTTTATAAGTTCATTTTGGCTCGGGGATTGATACTTTAAAACTAAAAATCCAGCTAACGCTCCGGATATTGCGCCAACAATTATTGCAAAAACTATGATTTGAGTTGATGGCCTCATATTTATTATTTTAATTCACAATCGCCATATTGACTTAATTGTTCAAGAGATAGCTTGCCCTCAATTTTTTGACCGTCTTGAAATTCCCAGGTTGGATAGGCCTTTACATTATTCTGTTGACATATAAGTTTTTGGCCAGCCTGATTGGGAAGCGAGCATTCAATATAATTTATATATTTCCAACTATTGCCGAATATTTCTTTCTGGTCATTGCAATAAGGGCACCAGTATGCACCATACATTTTTATCTCATTATCACTAAGACACTTCGCGAAGGCATCATATTTCCCAGGTTCATTATCCGTCCTGTTGAAAGCAAAAATAGCCAAAAGAATTATGGCGACTATTATTCCGCTAATGAAAATTGATTTTGAAATTTTCATATATTTCATTCTACCAAAAAATCGCCTTTTTACCCCCTAAAACTTTGTGGAATAAAACTTAGGAGGGCTTGACGATTTTGTTGGCTTTGATGATGAATGTGTCAAATCAGCTTTTAAACAATTATACGGTGAAACCATCTGCTTTGACTTTCCAGGGATTGAAGCACTAAAACACGGGTAAATTTTTGTAAATATTCATTGAAGAAGCTTTGCTAATTTTTGATTTTCTCTTGCAGAAGTAATAATCCTGGAAATAGATATTAAATTGGAAATTAAGGCAATTAATATTAATGTAGGAAATATTAAACCTGTTATTCCGGCGAACATAATAAGAAGAAGCCTTCCTGGTCTTTTAAATTTAGGCCCATACCACACAAGGTTACGATTTATTATGTCGCGATGTTTGGCAGGTAGATAATTAAGAAGCGCAAGCCCCATGACCGTAAATGCTGCAATAGGCCAAACTAATGAATTTTGACTAATTGTCCAATAGCCGTAAGCCATGCCAATTACAATTAACATATCTATATAACGATCAAATACATCATCAAGCCAGGCACCAAATTTACTTGATAAAAACTTGAGCCTTGCAATTTCTCCGTCACAGCCGTCGGTAATCGAAGTCATCTGGGCCAATATCCCTCCCATAAAGATCCAAGGGAAGCCCCCTTTCGCAAAAAGAAGGGCAGATGAAATTCCAAGCACTAAATTGAGTATAGAAATTTGATTAGGAGTAAGTCCGGTTTTTACTAAGTATTTTGAAATAAATATAGAAATTTTTCGATTAATTATTTTTGATACAATACCATCCTCGGATTTATTGAGATTTTTAAGAAGTTTGTTTTCTGCAAACTTAATATCTGCATAAGTATCACAGTCTGACCAAAATCTGCCCTTAATGTTAAACGCCCTCAATTTTCCTTCTTTTGCAATAACTCTCATTCCATTAGTCAATGAATTTTTATGATTCGAGATAGTTTCTCTTAGAACTTTAAAAATATAGGGAGAGCATAAAAACATTCCGGTATCGTAAGCGTTATAGACATCAAGGCCCTTGTTTATTGAGGTAATTTTATTATTTTTAACTAAAACTTTTGTGGTATCATCTATGTCTAAAACAGAGTCCAAATTTTTATCTATAACTAGAGCACATTCGTCTTTTTTTAATTTTATCCTTTTAAGCTTAAGGAGTGTCTGCCAGTCAAAGACGTGATCAGACATTAGAAGAATAAAATTTTCCTTAAAATAACCCTTCGCTTTAAAAACAGAGATTCCATTTGCCTTCTCCCATTTATTATTCTGAACATAAGTGATCGAAATACCAAAGCGACTTCCGTCACCGATAGCTTCTTTAAGCTCTTTTCCTTTATAGCCAGTAATAATTACGAACTCAAAAATTCCCGCTGCTTTTGCCGCTAAAATTACTCTTTCAATAATTTTTAAACCAAGCAAATTCATTAGAGACTTATGTCTCCCGCGAGTTACTGGCTGCATTCTTGTGCCATTGCCGGCTGCAATAATTAATGCTTTCATGGTTTTTAAATCAAAAATAAAAAGGCTGAGAACACGCATTCAATTGGCCTAAACCGCTCTATCTATTATCCCGATCTTGGAGAAAAGTTACAGCACCCCTTCGATTCATCGCCAGATTAATCGATCGTTATTCTCGCAAGGTGGGATTGGTTGGTCAACGAGCAGTTTGTGTCGTCCACTTGTTTGCTTGGTTCCCCAACCTAATTCATTTCAATATAGCTTAAATTTGGATTTGTGTCAATAGGAAACTCTACTGATAAATGGAGCAGTTTATCCTCTTAAACGAGACTCGAACCCCAAAACTCTCGTCTTCACCTCAAATTTAAGCCAATGGTTCGGCGAGGGGTCTTGACTGAGCAGGTTCGTCTTGAGTTCACTGCCGAAGGGCTCGGCGAAGTCCTCACCATAATCCCCTTCGACGGGCTCCCGCCCCTTCGGGGCGAGCCTCGCTCCTGCTGCCAGGGGCGGCAGCAAGTTTAATAGGCCACGGTACATGGCCTATTAAAGGGGGCAACTCTCTTTGGGAACAAAAAGGCCTCTGACTGGTGTCTGAGGCCTGTGATGCGTATTGTTTCTGTGATGGATATGGTATGAAATACCGTATATGAGACTAGTACTTTCCTTTCAACCCGAATCCTTGTGTTAAGAAATCTCTTTCTTCTTTGATTCTTCTTTTTTCCTCTCCTGTTTTGGCTCGATGCTCTTCCATTCTCATCTTTTTAAGTTCACTTATGGCATTACTTCTTGAAATAAAGCCTCTATCTGTACTCCACGGAAATCTTTTATCTAACATTTGATCTATTTCCCGTTTTTTGTAATATTTGCTTCCGCTACCAGGAATTAAACGTGACTGGCTGAGCTTTTTTTTTGCGTTACCCTTTTGCCAATTTCTCTTTTCGTCAAAAAAACTTAGGGGACCAGAGGGTTTTTTCTGTTTTTTTACAGTAGGCCTTAAAACAGTAGGCCTCAAAAAAGATGGTTTTGATCCTAAGGTGTTCTTCATGATTTTGAATTACAACCAGTAAATTTTACCGATTGGCTTTAATTCTTTTTTGGGGTCATTTCTGAAATCAATCCTATGATCATTTGGTTATCCTATATTTATTTTAACACAAAAACCGCTTTCTTGGCAATTTTTTAATACTAAGGCCGCTTGGTGAACCAGATTAGAACCTTTTGGGTGAATAAAAAGGCGACTCGAGAAGAATGAGAGCTACCTGCGACCTATATCTGTACGAGATGTTTTGGCTTCGCTTAGACTATAGAGAGACAGAACTACTTGACCAGTCGGCTTGACTTATTTTGAATAACGAGTATAATGATACTAGACTTATAAGTCGAGTTATCTTAAAGTAAGTCTTTGATAGTTTCAAAGAATTAACGAGGGCTCAAATAAGTAGAGCGACTTAAGAGTTATCCTTTGAGGCTTTGACTGAGATCAGCCGAAGTCCAGGCTCAGGATAATCCCGAGCAATATCGAAGGGTTATAAAGGTCGCTTTTTCTTTTAATATAATTTAATTCAATTCATGGCTTTCAAAAAATTTGAATCCAATAGAGGAGATTTTCCCAGAAAAATGTATCAAGGGGATTGGAAATGTTCTGAATGCGGCACCGCAATAACTGAGCTTCCATTTGAACCATCTGGAGATAGACCACTCTATTGTAGAGAGTGTCACGCTAAACGAAGAAACCAAAGCTTCGGACGCTAATCTAGTATAAAAAAAACCGAGCACATAGTTTATGTGCTCGGTTTTTTTATTGATTCCCTTGGCCGACACAAAAAGACCGTAACAGATAACTTCCGGACCTTAATTCACATCCTGAGCATCACTACCTACGTCTTATTTCCTGCATTTTTGACAGGTCTTAGCTCCGGGATAAGCTTTTAGTCTTTCTAGGTCAATAATTTTTTTGCATTTTTCGCATTTACCATAATTGCCTTTTTTTATTTTCTTTAAAGCTGAATTGACCGTCTGAAGCTTTAACTCAAGGCTGGCTTCTATTGGCAATAAAGTGACATATTCTTCAACTTCATCAGCCGCTTCTTCTAGTCTTTGGCCACCTGTTCCTCCGTTAAAATGCGGATATCGAGTGTTCCAGTTTTCGGCAGTTTTTTCATCTTTTTTGGCAAACGAAGACAGTTCTTTTTCAAGGTTTTCTTTATCTTTTTCTAATCGTTCTTTAAACTCTTGAATATTTTTTTTATCCATTGTTACTAGTCAATGATTCCATTATTTCTTCTATTATATAAGTCATACTTTCAAAAGACGAAGTCCAAATTAAGAATTGGTCAGTAACCAAGTAACAAATTCCTAAGTCATCTTTGGTAAAAGTTTGACAACGCGAAGCTATTCCCTTGTATTTTAAGTCAACAAAATAATCTCGACTGGCAGGTTCAGTTTTTCCCAATAACCTGAAAAGTTCTTCAAAGTTTTCCTCCATATCCGCCTCCCATAATCTTAATAAATTTTCCATTGCCTCTTTTTCTGTAATGTCAATTAGAAAACCAAATCTTTTGCCTTCTTTTTGAGTCCAGATGAAAAAGATTTCATTATTCGCTGTTTTTGAATAAAAGCCATCTAAAGGTTGAATTTGAAAGGCAGAAAAAAGATCAGCAAGATTCATTAATTGGCCGTTTTTCATATCTCTAAAGACAAGCCGGGTAAACTCCCCGTTTGTCAATTTCAACGTCAAAACCTTTTCTATAAAAGAGGAAATTTCGTTAACCTCGAAAATTTCAAAAGTTTTTGTTTCACCGATAGAAAAAGGAGAAGGAGGAATGGTAATTTCTTCGCTGGCCGGAGTTTCTTCAGGAGGAACGATTTCTTCGGGGGGAGTGATCTTTTCGGGAGGAGGCGGCTTTCTTGTCAAAAGCCAGTAACCAAAGAAAAGGCTACCAACTAAGATTACCGAAAATGTAATTAAAACCAAGAATCGGATGAAGATTTTCTCATAAGAAGAAGGTCTTTTGGGAAGAGGCTTTAAGATTACAGAGGGTTCTCTTGCCGTTTTTATAGGTTCTTTTCCAATAGGCTCAGCCATTTTTTCTTTTCCAGCATCAATTCTTTCTAGAAATTCTCTTCTCTGCTTTTCGTCTGTTCTTCTCATTTCATCGGTTCTAATTTTTTTTCTAATTTTTCCACTTTCTTCTTTCTTAGGGATGGGTACAAATTTTTCTTCTTTTTCTTCTTTCGCCTCTTTTTCCTTTTTGAAAGATATTATTATTTTTTTGATTGGTTCTATTATCGATTTCTTTTCTTTTCTTTCCGGTTGAACAAGGGGTGGTATAAGTTTTTCTTCCGCCAGTTCTATTGCCGGTCTTCTCTCTTTTCCCGTTTCTTTCTTAGGGATGGGTACAAATTTTTCTTCTTTTTCTAGTCCCGTAGATTTAGTTCCATTTCTTATTTTCTCTAATCTTTCTTGAGCTTTTTTGATAAGTTCTTCATCAGCTAATTCTTCTTTGGGTGATCCATTTTTTCTTTCTTTTGCCTTTTCTTTCGAGGTTTCTTCTTGTTCTGGAGGCTTTTCTTCTTTTCCTGAAACCATTTTTCGCCCCTCTTCTATTAAAATATTTTCAATTTCTTTTATTCTTTCTTTGATACGTTCTCCTTTATTTTTAATTCTTTGGTGCTTCAAGCTAGCTTCTTTTATCTGAAGGTCTATCTTGCTCTTTTTTTCTTCTATGTTCCACCTTTCTTTTTCTATTTCTGTTCTTTCTTTTTCTGCCCCCCATCTTCCTTTCTCGATTTCCTTTCGTTCTTCTACCGAAGGAGACTTAGCTTCTCTTTCTTCAACAATTCTTATTTCTTCTTCAATAGATTTTTCATCTCGGGCAATGTTGGCTAACTTCTCTTCCATTTTTTTTCTCCTTTCCGAAAGTCCGTCCAATTCTTCTTCTAAGGGTGTTTTTTCTTTCTGGATTCCCGCTAGTTCTTCTTCTAATTTAGTTTTCTCTTCCTCCAGAGCCATTTCTTTTTCTCTTTGAATAATCTCTTCCTGTCTTTTCTGCAGTTTTTTTTCTTCTAAAAAAATTATCTTTATTTCATTTTCTGTTGCTTTTATTTCCGTGTTTGTTTTCTCAATTGCTTCTTCTTCTGCCCATTTTCTTTCCTCAATTTTCTGCCTTTCCTGTTCAACCTGCCATCTTGTTTGTTCAGCTTCTCTCCTTTTCTCGGGCGTGGCTGCCTTCCTTTCTTTTATCTCTATTTCTTTTTTTCTTCCTTCAATTTTCCTCTCCTGTTCCAAAATAGGCTGAAGACCTGATTTCAATTGTTCAATTTTCTCTAAAAAGTCCTTTTTTTCATTTTGAAGAGGCCCTTTCTTTAGGGGGAGTTCTTGAAGCGAAACTTCAATTTGAGTTTTTTCCTTTTCTAAATTCTGTCTTTCTTTTTCTCGGGATAATATTTTTTCTTTAATTGCTTTTTTCCTCTCTGTTTCTTCTTTCTCTCTTCTCTCTTTTTCTTCAAGCCATTTTCTTTCAATTTCTTCAACTAACTTTTTTTCTTCCTCTTCTTCTCTTTCTCGAACTCCTTCCCTTCTTGTTTTTATTTCTTCTTTAGGGCGTTCCTCTTTTTTTACTATTTCTTTCGCCTCTTTTCCCTTTTCTTTTTTTATCTCTATTCCGGTTTTTAGGACTGATACCCTCTCTCTTTCTTCTTTTGCTTGTTTTTCTTTTAGTCTTAAAAGATCTTTCTCCATGGTCCTAATATCTTCTCTTCGTAAAAATTCCTTTTTTTCTTTTTTATTTGATTTCTCCGGCATTTCACTTAGTTTTTCTTAGACGCGGCCTGGCCATTGGCATCTTCAAGAGATAGGCCTATTTTCCCTTGCTCGTCGATGTTAATCACCTTAACCGGTAAAATATCGCCTATCTTTATCAATTCCTCAAGGTTGTTTACCCGCCACGGTCTAAACCGAGAAATATGAATTAAACCCTCTTGACCAGGTAAAATTTCAACAAAAGCTCCAAAATTAACTATTTTTTTGACTTTTCCTTGAAAAACTTCACCAACTTTTACCTCTCTAGTTATATCCTTTATTCGGTCAACTGCTTTTTTAGCCGACTCTTCAGAGTCAGAGGTAACAAAGATTAAACCAGTTGGCTGGATATCAATTGCTGCCCCAGTATCAGCGATTATTTCGTTAATTATTTTTCCTCCTGGCCCCACCACGTCTCGAATTCTTTCTGGGTTAATTTGCAAGCTTAAAATTCTGGGAGCAAAAGAAGAAAGTTCTGGCCGAGGGTAAGGCAAAACTTTCGTCATTTTGTCTAGTATTTGGAGTCGAGCCTTTTTCGCCCGTTCCAGAGCCTCTTTAAATATTTTTTCCGTGATTCCTTTAATTTTAACATCCATTTGAATTATCGTTACCCCTTTTTTGGTTCCCGCCATCTTAAAATCCATTTCACCGTGAAAATCTTCTGGTCCTTGAATATCAGTCAGAATCTTATAACGGCCATTTTTATCTGTCATTAATCCGAGAGCAATACCAGCTGCTGGTCTTTTGATTGGCACTCCTGCATCCATTAAAGCCAGAGAAGAAGCAGAGACCGAAGCCATGCTGGTGGAACCGTTTGAAGAAAGAATTTCCGAAACCACTCTTATTGTGTAAGGGAATTCATCAAAGCCAGGGATTAAAGGTAAAAGAGATTTTTCCACCAATGCCCCGTGGCCAATGTCTCTTCTGCCCGGCCCTCTCATCGGTCTAATTTCTCCAACCGAATAGGGAGGAAAGTTATAATGATGCATAAACCTCTTTTTTCCAACAATTTCCATTCCTTCTAGTAATTGTTGGTCCTCGGGCGCTCCCAAGGTCAAGATAGATAAAGCCTTGGTTTGGCCTCGGCAGAAAAGAGCCGAACCATGAGTTCTAGGCAATAACCCAACTTCTATTGTAATTTCCCTTATTTCATCTAGAGATCTGTCATCTGGTCTTTTTCCTTTCTGGAGAACATTTTGATGCATTAATTTTCCAATTTCTTTTTCAAAAAAATCTTTGGCATATTTTATTTTATCCTGATCAGAATATTTTTCTTCAACAAAACAAGAAAGATCTTTTCTGGTTTTATTCACGTTCTCCGTCCTTTCTGTCTTTTCTTCCTGGAAAAGAGCTTTTTCTAACTTATTACCTAAAAATTTATTGATTTCTTTTTCTAGCTCTAAATCAGGCATCGGAACTGAAAAAGTAATCTTTTCTTTGCCGATTTTTTTTCTAATTTCTTCTTGAAAATCAACAAGTTTTTTTAAATCAGCCAAGGCTGACTTGAAAGATTTTAAAATTAAATCTTCTTCTATTTCTTCAAAACTGCCTTCAATCATGTTAATCAAAAACTCTTTCCCGGTTTTTCCTCCGGTAAGAATCAAATCCATTGGGCTCCCCCCCCTTTCTTCATAAGTAGGATTTAAAAGAAATTTGTCATTGATTTGACTTATCCTGACTGCCCCAATTGGGCCTGACCAGGGAATGTCGGATATTGAGAGAGCAACAGAAGCTGCAAGTAAGCCCAAAATATCTGGATCGTTCTGGCCATCCCAGGATAAAACAGTAACAACTATCTGAACCTCCCGGTTTAAGTGCTTAGGGAATAAAGGCCGAATAGTCCTGTCAATTAACCTGGCGTTACAAATTGCCTCGTCAGAGGGCCGACTTTCTCTTTTAATGTAGCGAGGACCTTTAATTTTACCGGCCGCATAATACCTTTCTTCATAATCAACAATTAAAGGGAAAAAACCCAATCCTTCCTTTTCTTCTTTCGACATTACTGCCGTTACAAGAACCAAGGTATCTCCGCAACGAACCAAAACATCGGCGTTGGCTTGTTCGGCTAAATGCCGAATTTCTACCTTAAGTTTTCGGTTACCAAATTCTGTTTGAAAAGTATAATTTTGCATTCTATTTTTTAAAAAGATATTTATCTGGATTTTTGTCCAAATCAATAAATTCGTCAGCTACTTCTTTTAATTGCCCTGAAGCCGATCTGCCAAAAGCAATGACCTCTACTCTTTTGCCCTGATTCTTTAAATATTCCACCAAAGCAATAAAATCTCCGTCACCGGAAACTAAAACTATTACATCAACCGAAGGAGATGTTCTAATGGCATCAATGACAATTCCGACATCCCAGTCCGCTTTCTTTGCTCCCCCAAAAAATTCTTGCAAATCTCTGATTCTCGTCTCAATACCTAATTTGGTTAAGGCTTCAAAAAACGGTTTTTCCTCTCCAGTTTTTGTCCTAACAACATAGCCAAAAGCCCTGATTAGTTTTCTTTGGCTAACGGCTGTCTTTAGTATTTCTTGAAAGTTAACTCTGGCTCGGTAAAGATTTTTAGCCGAATGATAAAGATTCTGAGCATCAATGAAAATACTTACTCTTTGTTCTTTGTGTTTCATCGCTTTCATTATTTCTTAAGCCCCATTTTTTTTAAGATATTCTTATATCTTCTTGTACTTTCTTTTTTTAAATAACCTAAAAGGCTTTTTCTTTTAGCCACCATTTTCAAAAGGCCCCTCCTGGAATGGATATCTTTAGGATGTTTCTTTAAGTGCAAAAGCAGCTGTTTAATTTCTTCGGACAACAAAGCAATCTGAACTTCGGGTGAACCGGTATCTACTCCGTGGAGCTTGTGTCTTGATATAATTTTTTCTTTTTCTTTGGGAGTTAACATAAACTCTTTCTCTTTTTATTGATTAAACCTGTCTTTTTCAATTATAGACCTTTTTAGTCAAAAACAAAAGGCGGCCTTAACCCACCTTGAATTTTTGTATTCATGTGCACCCAGCAGGAATTGAACCTGCAACCTTGGGCTTAAGAGGCCCCTGCTCTACCTGTTGAGCTATGGGTGCTGCTTTATGGATTCTGTTTTAAGTGTGAGTAATCTCGCAATCTATTATGAACCATCCTGTTGATAGGCCCGTCCAATCAGCCACTCCAATGATCACAAGAAACATGTTCACAATTATCCAAGCGGCATAAATAATTATTAATCCAACAATCACAGAGGTAATTACTGACTTTGCCTGAGTTAAAGCTCCAGGATTTCCGGCGGCGAGAAAGAACATTATTCCGCCAATAACCAGCATTAAAACGGCAACTATCGGAACCAGGGTAAACATAATAAAATCAACAATCCGGTCAAACATAATAAAAAAGTGACAAAGCTGACAAGGCTGGGATTCATCAATACCGCCAGTACTAGGATCGTCGCAATCTCTGCCGCAAGGAACTAATCCTCCTTCGGGACATCCAATTTGAGCCTGGACTTCTTGGGGAATTAACGAAAAAAAGGCGATTGGGAATGAAAGAATTAAAATTACTAAAATTATTTTCTTCATGTTTAAAAAAAATTTATACCTTCGGCATGATTCACCCCGCACTATTTTTAAACTCTGTGTCCCTGGAGGGATTCGAACCCCCAACAACAGTTCCGAAGACTGTTGTGATATCCATTTCACCACAGGGACAAAAAGTACGGGGTAAAAACCTTAATGATACTTGCCCCGCACCAAGTTTTGTTCCGATGTGCGGTTGCATTATACTACGAGGGCGTCTTTATTTTATCAAAATCATTGTCCTTCGGCAAGCTCAGGACAATCGTTCGACTGAGCTCACGACTCGAAGTCCTGAGTTAATCGAACGGATTGAAAAAAACAAGCTTTTGAATTAAGATTAAATTGTTGACATATGAGTTTAATGTAAATTATATGAAGATTCCAAAAGAAGTAAAATTTATTATTGATCAATTGAACAAAAGAGATTTCGAAGGTTATATTGTTGGGGGGTGTGTCCGGGATTTGCTTAGGAAAGCAGAACCTGAAGACTGGGACATAGCTACCAACGCTAAACCAAAAGAAATTAGCAAGGTTTTTTCAAAGAGTTTCGCTGATAACAAATTTGGAACAGTCACAGTCTTAACCGGATCTGAAAACCCGAAATTAAAGGAAATTGAAATTACTCCCTATAGAATTGATGAAAAATATACCGATAAAAGACATCCAGACTCCGTAAAATGGGCAAGGGGCATCAAAGAAGATTTGGCCAGACGAGATTTCACGGTTAACGCAATGGCCTTAAGCCAGAAAGCAGAAATTATAGATCCATTTGGCGGCCAGGAAGATCTTAAAAACAAGACGATTCGGACAGTCGGAAATCCTCAAGACAGATTTTTTGAAGATTCCTTGCGAATGATGAGGGCAGCAAGATTCGCCACTACCCTGAATTTTAAAATTGAAAAGAAAGCCGCTCAGGCTATTCAGAAAAATGCCCCCTGGATCAGGGCTATTTCTAAAGAGAGAATTCGAGACGAGCTAATGAAAATTATTATGGCCCAGGAAGCTTCGAAAGGTATTGAGTTATTAAGGGAATTAAAGCTTTTAAAATATATTTTGCCAGAATTAGAAGAAGGATACAGGGTATCTCAAAATAAGCATCATATCTATGACTGCTATGAGCATTCTATCTTTTCTTTGAAATATGCAGCAAAGAAAAATTTCAATAAATATGTTAGGCTAGCCGCTTTATTCCATGATATCGCTAAACCCCGGGTTAAAGAAGGAGAGGGACCTGATGCTACCTTCTATAGCCATGAAATTTTTGGGGCTAAAATGACAGCTCAAATTTTAAACCGCCTGAAATTTTCCAAGAAAGAAATTGAAAAAATCAGTAAGCTCGTTAGATATCATCTTTTTTATTATAATGTTGACGAAGTTTCAGAAAGTTCAGTCAGAAGATTAGTTCGTCAAGTAGGACTCGAAAATATGGACGAATTGCTTCAGGTGAGAATGGCAGATAGAATAGGATCTGGCGTTCCCAAGGCTGAGCCTTATAAACTCCGCCATTTGAGGTATGTGATAGAGAAAGTTTCCCAAGACCCAATTGCAACCAGAACGTTAAAAGTTAACGGCAATGATGTAATGAAGATTTTAGGATCAAAACCGGGACCCAAGATAGGTCAGATGCTCGATATTCTTTTAAGTTATGTTTTAGATGATCCCAAGAAAAATAAAAGAGAATTTTTAGAAAAAGAAACTAGAAAATTGGGTAAATTATCAGAAAAAAAACTGAAAAACTTAGCCCAAAAAGCTCGGGAAGAAAGAGAGAAGTTGGAAATGAAAAGAGATAAAATGACCAAAAAGAAATATTGGGTGACTTAGTTCGGGAACGCAATTAAGCAAACCAGTCGCTTCGCTTCTTGTAATTGCAGAGCAATTAAGTAAGACACGCTCTGCTTTCCAGCGAGAAGCAAGCTCATTTCTTCGCGAGTTGCCCCGCACTAAAATTCGGAGCGTAGCGTAGCAGCCTAACGCGCCGCGTTCGGGACGCGGAGATCGCCGGTGCGAATCCGGCCGCTCCGATAAAAATCCATTTTACATTTCGAATTTTTAATTTCGGATTTAAACCCAGTCGTGCTGGACGTATGGGCCTGTAGTTTAACGGCAAAATACCTCATTCGCATTGAGGAGATGGCAGTTCGATTCTGCCCAGGTCCACCACTTCGCCCCGCTAAGCCGCGGGGCTTCGCGTAGCTTTAGCGAAGGGTGCCAAGCACAGATATAAGAGCGAAGAAGTGTCCTCCGAAGCCCTCTTGTCCTCCGTAGCTTTATGCGAAGGAGGAGGCGGAGAAGGGCACCAGTTTTTAAATATGGGTTTTTCAACGAAAAAATTGGGAGATTTGGGAGAGAAAATCGCCATTGATTATTTGAAAACCAAAGGCTACCAAATTTTAGCTGAAAATTATATTCCCAGATGGGCTTCATTCGACAGAAAAGAAATTGACATTGTGGCTAAAAAAGCAGATACAATTATTTTTTTTGAAGTAAAAACCCTTCGGCAGGTTCAGGGCAAGCAATTTTTGCCAGAAGATAAAGTTAATTTTTTAAAACAAAAAAAGATAAAAAAAGCAGCTGAAAGTTTTCTTTTAGAAAAGAAAATTCCCTTAGACACAAAATGGCAGATTGATATAATTTCAATAAGAATTAATCCCATTTTAAAAAAAGCCAAAATTCGTCATCTCCAAAATACGGTTAGCTAAACCTTAATTTTTCTTGACAAATTTTTTATTGGTGATATAATTAAAAAACCGATGCGACAATAATAGGACCTTAACAATTACTTATCATTCAGTAGAATAGGAGGAAGCTCGTGTTCTTTAGAAGGCCCAAGAGAAATAGAGTTCTTTTTTTGATAGATTTTGAAAATATCCTGAAGAATCTTAAGCAGTTGCCTTCGCCAGAAGATCTTTCTTTTTTGGCGGGATTTGACCGGATTGTCAAAGAAATCGCCAGAGAAATAGGCGAAATTGTTGATGTCTTTATTTTTTTGCCGCCTCATCTGGCCAGCATCTATGGAGAGGACCTTTACCGGGCAGGCTTTTTCATTATAGTTTGTCCGAAAGTAAGAGACAAAGCAGGAGAACAAATAGACACAACGGACGAGACCTTGATCAGATTCGGTCAGAGAGCTATTGATGAGCTTAATATAACCCATCTATGCCTGGGGAGCGGAGACAAAGACTTTGGCCCTTTGGTTCGACGAGCCACCCGAAAAGGACTGAAAATCATTATTGCGACTGCTTCACAGCAATCATTAGCAACAGAACTGATCACGTTGGCCGACAGGATTTTCTTTTATTCACCCACTGAATAGTGGGTATTTATAAATGCGTAGCAAGTAGGCAGCGAGAGCAATCTCGCTGCCCTTTTATTTATAAAATTGCTCTTGACAAATTTCCTTATTTTGTTATAATTATAATATTGTTCTTTTGCAATTCGCTGCGGGATTTACCATGTTTGTTTCATTTCTGTAAGGAAGAAAGGGAAAGTCAGATGGCAAGACAAAAGGGTATTCGTCTCCATGAGCTAGACCCAGATCAGTTCGGCCCGGAAGAAGATCTCCCGGACAACTCCCGGCACGGTTCCAACGATGACTCCGTAGTCGAGGAGGAGGCGGGGTTGGTTCCCTCTCCTAAGCTGCCGGACGTCAGCAGCACCTTGCTCGCTGACGAGACGGTGGCCGACAAAGTCCGGGAGGGGGCCGAGAAGGTTAGAACCTGGGTAAAGGCCACTTTGGCCGCGTTGAGCCAGGTCGCCCGGGGTTCGCGGGAACTCCAGGAGATCAGAGCGCCAGCGGTGGCTGAGGCTGAGAGGAAGCTTAATCGTTTCCTCAAAGAGGAAGAAATGCCGGCTTACAGGCGGGCAGCCTGGCTCGGTCTCTTCGATTTTGAGTTCTCTCAAGAGCTCAAAAACCGGGAAGAGGTGAAGGGTCTTCTCTCTCGTTTGGTCGCAGAGGGTCGTCTCGTTGAGACGACCGATGGCCCCATCAAGGGCTATAAGGATAAGGCCGATGAGCCAGAGCCGGCCTACGCCTTTTCCGACGAGGCCCAGTTCGGAGATCCAGAAATGTGGGAGGTTTCGAGCCTCTACCGGCAATGCCGGCAGAGGGCTTGGGAGGCCACAGGGAAGGCCCGGACCGACGAGGCCCGAGAGCTTATGAAGCAGAGCGAGCTCTCGGTGGAGGAGTTTCTCGAAGGCAAGCCCGGCATCTTCACGATCGGCATCCCGCCAGAGCCGATCGTGAACCTTACGACAGACAGTATTATAGCCTGGCGAGGTGGCGGCACTCTCCAGGTCAAGAGCGACGGCCAGAAGATTTTTCCTTTGGCCGCCACCGGTAATATCCAGGCGTCTGTTCAGGAGGCCAAGGAACTCAAGGTTCATCTCTTCAGGGATTTCCTGAGTTGGGAGACCCCTCCTTTCATCAAGGAGCTTCCCATAGAGATGGCCAAGAAGATTCAGCTTCTCTGGCACCTTTTGCAGCGCGGACTCCGTGCCGCGGAGGAGACACGGCAGCTTCAGGCCGTTAAGGATGAGATGGCCATCCTGGTAACCGTCACTCCCTCAGAGTTTTTCCTGGAGGACAAACCAGGCATCTGTCTGGCGGAGTACCGAGGGATCTGGGAGGAGCTGGTTCCAGACGAGGAGAAGGTTAACCGGCGTCCCAATCTGTTCTTCTCTGTAGAGAGGTTCAGTCAGGAGGGAGAAGAAGGTGACCAGATGTTCATTCGTCTGGTTCAGGTTCCTGATCACCTCGGAGACTTTTTTGAGGCTTGTTCTGGCGAGTATCCCGAGGGCGAGCAGTTCGGGGGTTGTCCGCAGCCTTTGCGGGCAGTTCTCCGGGCCATCTACGGGCAGACCATGAAGGCTGCCCAGCTCAACGGCAAAACCAACGGCTAGTAGCTAACCATTGCAGACCCGCAGCGAAAAAGGCCCTGGCGTGGCACTCATCCATGCCAGGGCTCTTTATTTTCCCCCACACCATAACGAGTTTCCATCAAGCCTTTAAAAGCTTGATGGCGAGCGGATTCGTTTCACGAATTTGCATATCCTCGTTTGGTGTGGGGGTTTTCCTTGTCCCGGACCAGAAACTTCGTTTCGGTACGGGACTGTGCCCCGCAGCATGTTTTATTCTGATGCGGGGCTTGAAATTCGCTTTAATTTTTGCTATACTCGAGTTATGAGAAATCACGGTGCAATTCAAAAGAACGCTATGAGAAAACTATTTCAAAATTTTCTTTGGATTATTCTTATTTTTGTGTTTATCTCAGCAGTTTTTACTTTATTTGTCCAACCCTTTGAAAAAAAAGAAGAAGTTTCTTTAAGCCAGTTGATCGAAGACATTAATCAGGAAAAGATTAAAAAAATTACAGTTATTGGCAATAATGTTTCGATTTTATACAAAGATGGCGACTTAAAAGCTGAAACCAAAAAGGAGATAGAATCAGATTTATCCGGTACTTTAATCAACTTAGGAGTGAATCAGGAAAAGTTAGCTAAAGTTGAGATAGAGATAAAAGAGGATAGGGGAATTTTGTTCTGGCTGGGGCCTATCTCAATATTCTTATTCCCTCTTTTGTTATTTTTATTCTTTTTCTGGTTTATTTTCCGCCAGGCCAAAACAGGAGCAATGCAGGCTTTTGATTTCACCAAGGCTAAGGCCAGATTATTTGGAGCTGAAGGCCAGTCCAAAGAAAAAGTCACCTTCAAAGACGTGGCTGGCCTTCAGGAAGCCAAAGAAGAGCTGATAGAAATTGTTGATTTTTTAAAGCATCCCCAAAAATTTTTAAAGATGGGAGCAAAAATCCCCAGAGGGGTTTTGTTAATGGGGCCGCCGGGATCAGGAAAAACTTTACTTGCCAGGGCAGTGGCTTCTGAAGCCGGTGTTCCTTTCTTTTCGATCGCAGGATCAGAATTAGTTGAGCTTTTTGTCGGAGTGGGAGCAGCCAGAACAAGAGATCTTTTTGCTATGGCGAAAAAACGCCAGCCGAGTATTATTTTTATAGATGAATTAGATGCCATTGGCCGAGTTAGAGGGTCAGGAATCGGCGGAGGGCATGATGAAAGAGAACAGACTTTAAATCAAATTTTAGTAGAAATGGATGGATTCGAGAGAGAAAGTACGGTTTTAATCTTTGCAGCAACCAATCGCCCTGACGTCCTCGACCCTGCTCTCTTAAGGCCGGGCCGTTTTGATCGCAGAATAATTTTAGACCTACCGGACATTAATGACAGAGAAGAAATTTTAAAAATTCATTGTCGGGGGAAACCATTGGTTCCAGGCGTCAATTTAAGAGAAATTGCAGAACGCACTCCTGGCTTTTCAGGAGCCGACCTGGCTAATTTAGTTAATGAAGCTACTATTTTAGCTGCCAGGAGAGACAAGAACCAGGTCTATCAGCAAGAATTTTTAGAATCAATTGAAAAAGTGCTTTTAGGACCAGAAAGGAAAAGCCACGTTTTATCTAAAAAAGAAAAAAAAATCGCTGCTTATCACGAGATTGGCCATGCCTTAGTGTCAATTTCTCTGTCAGGGACAGATCCTATCAGAAAAATTTCAATTATAGCCAGAGGGATAGCTGCAGGCTACATTTTAAAAATGCCAAAAGAAGAAAGGAGGATGAAGACTAAATCTGAATTTTTGGCCGATTTAGCATCTTTACTTGGAGGTTATTGCGCAGAGCAAGTAAAATTTAAAGAAATTACTACCGGCGCCAGCAATGACTTGGAAATGGCCTCTATGTTGGCCAGGAAATTAGTTAAAGAGTATGGGATGTCATCTTTTGGCCCTATTTCTTTCGGAGAAAAAGAGGAATTAATATTTTTGGGGAGAGAATTGGGCGAGCAGAGAAATTATTCTGAGGAAGTAGCGGCTAAGATTGATAAAGAAGTGGCAAAATTCCTTGAAGACGCTCAAAAAACAGCCAAAAAAATCCTGACCAGAAAGAGAAAATTATTAGATAGGCTCGCCGAGGCTTTGATTGAGAAGGAAACTATCGAAAAAGAAGAATTCGAACAATTAATCAAAGAAGGAGAAAAAAGAAGTAAAAAAGAGAAGAAGATTACAATTCCTCGTTTAAAAATAAAAGAAGTGAAATAGATAAAATTAAGCGCGTGTAGCTCAACTGGTTAGAGCTCCGAGCTTATACCTCGGCGGTTTCCAGGTTCGAGTCCTGGCACGCGCATGTTTTAGTATGGGGTTCGAGCCAGAGCACTGAAGTATTTTAGTGCTTCGGTGTCCTGGTCCACCCACGCGCACAACGGAAATAAGAAGTTTCCTTGGTGTTTATGTTGAGCGCAATGAGGAGGGCGTATAGCTCAACTGGTTAGAGCGTCTCGGTGACATCGAGAAGGTTTCCCGTTCGAGTCGGGATACGCCCACATTATTTCTTGGTTCTCTGGGATATCAGAGAATTTATTTCCGATCTATCAACGGTTAAAGATGGAAAAAAGGAAGAAACTAAATATTATTTTTGAAGACAAGAATATTTTAGTGGTTGAAAAACCGCCCGGTCAGATAATAATTCCAGATGAGACTCATCGGCTCGGTACTCTTTTGGAAGATCTTTTGAATCTTTTTCCCGAACTTGAAAAAGTAAATGAAAGGGCCGGTATTTTACATCGTTTAGATAAAGATACTTCGGGCTTGATCTTGGTTGCGAGAAATAAAAAGAGCTTCGAATTTTTAAAAAAATCTTTCAAAGAGAGAAAAATTAAGAAAAAATATCTTGCCTTAGTTGTTGGAAAAATTAAAAATAATCAGGGAATAATCGAAACTTTAATTGCAAGAGACCCAAAAGACAGAAAAAGGCAAAGAGCATTTTTAATGCACGAACCACAATCTAAAAGAAAAGGAATGAGAAGAGCAATTACTGAATATAGAGTATTAAAAATCTTATCTGACGAGGCAAACAATTATACTTTAGTTGAGGTTTTCCCTGAAACCGGCAGAAAACATCAAATTCGAGTACATTTTGCTCATCTGGGCCATCCGGTTGCTGGTGATAAAATTTATGGATTCAAAAGACAACCAACTCCCCGGGGGCTCACTCGTCAATTTTTACACGCCAGTGACCTAAAAGTTAAATTACCCAGTGGTCAGATGAAAGAGTTTCATTTACCTTTAACCGAAGATTTAGAAAAAGTACTAGATAAGTTGAGCAATGCTTAATTGGCTTGCCAAAATATAAAGTAATGATTAGAATTAAAACATGGAAAAATTAAAAACTGTTTTACAATCTTTTCTTAAGAAGAATTTACCAGATATTAGGCCGGGCGATACAGTTGCAGTTTATCAAAAGATAAAAGAAAAAGACCAAGAAAGAGTTCAAACTTTTGAAGGTTTGGTTTTGGCTAGAAAGCATGGAAAAGAAGCAGGGGCAACAATTACTGTTAGAAAAGTTGTTTCTGGTATTGGCGTAGAAAAAATTTTTCCCATTCATTCCCCCGCGATTGAAAAAATAGAGATTTTAAAAAGAGGAAAAGTTAGAAGGGCTAAGCTTTATTATTTGAGAGAAGCCAAAGGAAAGAAGGCAAGATTAAAGACGAAAGAGTTTACTGAAGTGATGCCGGAGGAAGAGCCATCTGAAGGGGTAAACGAAGAGAAAACAGCTGACAATAATCCCGGAGCAGAATCTAAAGCCGGACTCAAAAAAGAAGAATAAGCCCAGGTGCTGGAACTGGTAGACAGGCTAGCTTGAGGTGCTAGTGAGCATTAGCTCGTGGGAGTTCAAATCTCCCCCTGGGCACGAAATATGAACCCCCACACCATAACGAGCTTTGTGCTTCGCACAGTGAATTATAGTATTGGGGATGAATTCAACAGAATAAATTAAACAACAGCGAGTAAAACTTTTAGGATGATGTTATTTTATCTTAAAATATAAGCTCGTTTGGTGTGGGGGTGAAATTAGTCTCAGCTTGTCTTATTGGTGTAAATTGCCGATACGATGGGAAATCAAAACTTGATCGAAAATGTCTCAAGCTTTTTAAAAAAAGAGAGTTAATGCCAGTTTGCCCTGAACAACTCGGGGGACTATCTATTCCCAGAGAGCCGGCTGAAATTAAAAAATCGGGTAAAGTTTTAACAAAAAACGGAAAAGATGTAACCAAAAATTTTAATAAAGGAGCTAAAGAGGTTTTAAAAATTACCAAAAACTTAAAAATAAGAGAGGCAATCCTGAAATCCAAAAGTCCTTCTTGCGGCTTAGGATTGGTATATGATGGGTCTTTTTCTGGGAAATTAATAAAAGGAAATGGAATAACAACAACTTTGTTGAGAAAGAATAAAATTAAGGTTATAACAGAAAAAGAATTATAATAAGGGCGTGCCCCGTTAGAAGTTGTGTGAAATTTGACTATTACTAAAGTTTTTTCGAAACTATTTTTCTATGGAAATTTCCTTAATTACCAGAACTTCTAACGGGGCGTGTAGCTCAACTGGTCTACCCGCCAAAATTTTGCGGAGCAAGACTTAGGCGGATTAAGAGCGCCCCGCCCTTTTGGGCAGCTAGCTCAATGGTTAGAGCGTTTGGTTTACATCCAAGAGGTTAGAGGTTCGAGTCCTCTGCTGCCCATAAAAATAAAAGGGGCGGGAAGGTTTCGGGCCTGTCCCGTAGTCAACCGAAGGTTGTACTTCGGTGCTCTGATCCTGACACGTCCACCAGGCCGCGGTAGCTCATTGGTAGTAGCACTTCTCTGAAAAAGAAGGGGTAGTGGGTTCGATTCCCACCCGCGGCACCTCGTCGCTTCGCTCCTCGGTGTAAACTTTTACAAAACTAAAAATATGGGCTGTTTTGTATATTGAATTCATTGCAAAGATGACTCTTTATATACAAAAATTACCTGGAGCTTAAAAAAACGAATTAATGAACACAATTCAGAAAAAAAAGGCTTTACAAAGAATAAATTTCCAATAAGGTTGGTTTATTGGGAGAAATTTAAACCAAGAATAGAAGCAGCCCAGAGAGAAAAAGAAATAAAAGAATGGCGGAGAGAAAAGAAAGAGAGACTAATCTTTCACTTCTTTCAAGGCAAATTCTAGTTTATACTGAGAAGATTATCTGCGAAGTGCGGGTGTCGTATAGTGGCCATTACACTGCCTTGCCAAGGCAGCGAGGTGGGTTCGACTCCCATCACCCGCTTATAAAGAAGGGGCGGGGGTTCTGTACCAATCCTGGGTTGTTGTATTGGAGTTACAACGGCTTGAGTCGATAGGCGGCTTCGCCTTACAGCCCCTAAAAATTCACAATACCTATCGGGATTGGTACGGGGTGAGCATTCCCATCACCCGCCCCAAAGACCAAAGGACTAACCACCAATCAAGCTAAAACCCTTGACAATCATTACAGGATAGGCTATTATGATACAACCCCTTTAAGGGGTTTTAAAATGGATAAAAACTCAGAAAAACTTCCTATTTTAAGCAAAAAATTGATGGTAAATAGCCTGATTTTTCTAATAGTTATTTATTTATTAGGATTCTTTCCTTTATTGGCTAGTCAAAAAGACGAGGTTAACTTTAAAGCATCTTTAGAGGAAAATTTTGTTTTCTCTAAATCCACTATTATTCAAGGAAATAGCCTTTTGCCGCCTGTAAATCCTCTTTTAGTTAGAGAAATTAAAGTGGCAAGGACAATAAAGGTTGTGGTTACAGCTTATTCAAGTTCTCCCTGGGAAACAGATGATACTCCTTATTTGACAGCTTCAGGATCTATGGTTAGAGATGGTATTGTGGCCACCAATATCTTGCCTTTCGGGACAAAAATTAGACTTTCTTCTCTTTATGGTGATAAAATTTTTGTTGTTGAAGATAGAATGAACCCTAGAAAAGGTTATCAGGTTGATATTTGGCATTCTTCTCATTGGGAGGCGAAACAATTTGGCGTTAAGTTGGCTGAGATGGAGATAATCGAGGAAGGATAAGAAGATTTTTTAATAAGATAAAAAAGCCCGCACCACACGGTGCGGGTTTTTTTGGTGCCGAGGGCGGGACTTGCACCCGCAAGGAGGGATTACCTCCACAAGATTTTAAGTCTTGCGTGTCTGCTAATTTCACCACCTCGGCAAAACCTTGAGGCCTGGGCGGGAATTGCACCCGCGTATAAGGGTTTTGCAGACCCTCGCCTTAGCTACTTGGCTACCAGGCCAACATTTATTTTAGTATTTTTTTATTAATTGCGGTAGCAATTACAAGGAGGAGCGAAGCGACGACTGGTTTGCTTAATTGCGGTAGCAATTACAAGGAGGAGCGAAGCGACGACTGGTTTGTATTTTCTTTTAACCGTTTTTCTCAACTTTTTCTAAAAGCTCTTCAATTCTAGCTGCTTCTCGGGTTTTTTCCTCCTCAACGAATGTTATTTTCGGCACTTTTCTTATAATTAATAGTTGATTAATTTTATTTTGAAGAAAAGAAACATTTTTGTTTAGTATCTGGAAAATCTTTGAAAAATATTTTTCCGGGATAACGCTAATATAAATTTTGGCCTGACTTAAACCAGTTGAGATTTGAACCCTAGTGACAGTTACCAAAACATCTTTTGGAAATTCAATTTCTTTCAGTAGAAGCCGAGCAACCTCTCTCTTGACAAGTTCGTTAAGGCGTTGAATACGTTTAGACATTTTTATAGTTCTCCCTTCTGCCTTTCTTCGGTATAAATTAACAGAATATCTCCACTCTCGACCTTAATATCTCCCTCAAACAGTATCCCGCATTCCTCTCCTCTTGCGCATTGGTCAATATCTTTTTTGTTTTTTTGAAGATTAAGTAATTTCCCCTTGCCAATTTTTTCTTCTTCTACACCTTTTCCCGCAGAGGTTGATCGAAAGACTTCAATTAGCCCTCCTTTTTTTACTTTCCCTTCGATTACTCTCCCGCCGATAATTTGACGATTCTTCTCTGTTTTGAAAACAATTAAAATCTTAACTTTTCCAAGGTCGGTTCTGATAGCCTTGGACTCTAATCGTCTTTCCATAACTTGTCTTATTCCTTGCGATAATTCATAAATTATTTCGAAATTCATAATTTTTATTTTCTCTCTTTCTGCCAACTGTTTTGCAATAGGATTTATTTTTATACGGAAACCTAAAATTTTGGCCTTACTTGATTTAGCTAATTTGATATCAGACTCATGAATTTCTCCAACCTCTTTTTTTAGCATTCTTAGAATAACTTTCTCCTGAGGAAGATTTTTCAAAAGACCATCAATTGCTTCTAGAGAACCAACGGCGTCGGCCTTTAAAATTAAATTTAAAACCTTTTTTTCTGGAGTAATAAAAAATACGGGCGGTTCTTCTTTTTTCTTTTCTTTCTTTTTGAGATATTCTTGAGCTAACTCTATATTTGGAAATATTTTAAATTTTTCTCCCACCCGGGGAACCTCTTCAAAACCCAAGATAATAACCGGCATTGAAGGAAAAGCTTCTGTGATTGGTCTGTTTCGGAAATCTTCCAAAATTTTAATTTTACCCAAAACAGAAGAAGTAGCAATATTATCACCTACCCTTAATACCCCATTGCTTAAAAGTAGAGTTGCCATCGGACCTCTCTGATTGTCTAAATAGGCCTCAATTACCATGCCTTCGGCTGATTTTCCTAAGTCTCCTTTTAATACTTCTATTTCAGCTATTAATAGAATTACCTCCAAAAGCTCTTCAATGTTCTGACCAGTTTTAGCAGACAATTCGACCGAAGGAATTTTTCCTCCCATTGATTCAACTAAAACGCCTTCCTGAGATAATTCCCGTTTAACCTTTTCTGGATTCGCCCCAGGTTTATCGATTTTATTTAAGGCTATAATCATTGGAATGCTTGATTTTTTTATCCAAGAAAGTGCTTCTTTAGTTTGAGTCTTTATTCCTTCTGAGGCATCTATGACTAGAATAGCTAAATCAGCAACCCCGGCTCCTCTCGATCTCATAGCCGAAAAAGCTTCATGACCAGGAGTATCAATGAAAGTAATTTTTTTACCATCTTTTTCGATTTCGTAAGCTCCAATATGTTGAGTAATACCGCCTGCTTCTTTCTCGGCCACATGATCTTTGCGGATATAGTCTAAAATCGAAGTTTTGCCATGATCAACATGACCCAGAATAACCACTACTGGTGGGCGGGTTGTTAAATTTTCACTTTGTTTTTCAGTCATAATATTGGAATAAAAATCCGAAATTCTAATATCGAAATACAAACCACTCGCTTCGCTTGCTGTAATTGCCCTACAATTAAACGAAACAAATTCAAAATTCAAATGTTCAAAACTCAAGACTCCTTTGTTCGTTTAAGTTTTTAATGATTTGATATTGTTTAGAATTTCGAATTTAGGATTTAAGCCACTATGGCTTTTTGGATTGCCTCTTTTTCTTCTTCAGAAAGTGGATATTCTGACTTTCCGTTATTCACCGATTTGGCATAAACCTGGTTTCCTTCTTGGCTATAAATTGAGGTTATGACAAAGCCGTTGTTGCCTAAATCAAGCAAGGCGATTGAAAAACTTTGATCACCTCCGATATTTTTAAAAGGATTAAATCTAACCAAGCTAATTTTTTGGAAACTTTTTTGGGACTGCCCTTTTAGTCTTGAAATCTCTTCGGAAATTTTTTTAATATCCTTTTCTTGTTCCTCTAATTTCTTCAATTGGCTCGCCAGAAGCTTTTCTAGGTCTTCTTCCCCTTTTTTAAAAAACAAATCAAACTTTTTCTTCAATTTAAAGCAATAAACAGTCAATCCAAAAACGAGAACTATCAAGAAACCAAGAACTATTAAAATGTAAATCAGAACATCTTCCATTGGCTTTACATAGTAGTAAAATATAACTTATTTTTTCAATTTGGACGGCGAGAGAAGGACCAGAGCACTAAAAGTTTTTAGTGCCAAAACACTAAAATACTTTAGTGCTCGGCCGAGCACATAAGATAAATTTTATGTGCTCTGGTTCGAACTCTTGATGACTTTTAACTATGGTGGTTTTTTTGCGACCCCGTAAGAAAGCGGTGGGGGTGAGATTTGAACTCACGGTAGCCTTCACGACTACAATGGTTTTCGAAACCATCTCTTTAAACCACTCAGACACCCCACCATTTTTCTACGGTGTCACTTTGGCATCCCGCCGAATCTATCTAAAATACCACTTTTTTAATTGAAAATCAATCCTTTAACCAGCTTAGGATTAATACTGAGTTGTATTGAAGTATCAATGAAGCTTTTATGAAGCCGACGATTTTTCATTAGATATTAAGCAAAAAGTCATTATCAATTGATATTTTTCGGGGCAAAAAGAAAGAAAAATTATTCCCGCCACGGAAAACCAGCGTTTTAGCAAGCTTGCCAAAGAAAATTTTTGGGAGGAAAAAAATACTGGCTTCACGGCGATATCTATCAAAATCGGGGAAATTTTTTATTAGAATATTAGCCGCAGTTAACCCCCAAATTATTCCTCCTCCAGACCAAGGTTTGGTTAGGCCGGCAGCATCGCCGCAGAGAGTAATATTTTTATTTTTCGGTAAAATTAAACTCTGGGGAACTATGGCTGACTTCAATTCACTTTGGTGAAAATTTATTTTCTGGTTTTGACAAAATTTTTCAAATTTTTTCTTGATAGAATTCAAAGATCCCAAGGCCCCATATTCAACATGAGAACCTCGGGGAATTTTCCAAAAAAACCCTTCTTTTATCGGCCAAGCCCTGACATAATCTGAAGAGTCTTTGATTGGTAAAAAGAACTGAAGGCCGAGTCGGAAAAAGGGTTGCGATAAAGAAAGTTTTTTTCTTATTTTTGACAAAGCTCCATCGCAACCGATAACCTTATCAAACCCAGACGGAATTTCATTAACCGATTGATCTAATAAAATTTTTACTCCTGATTTTTGAGCAAGATCAAAAAGGAATTCAGTGAGTTTTCGGCGATTTATAACCAAATATGTCGGATTTAAATTTAAGGCTACAGTCTTTTTAGGAAAGTGAATAAGGCAAGCATTAATCTTGTTCTCAATTAAAGATTGGTTGAGGGGAAAGAAACTTCTTAATCTTTCAGATATTAACGATGAACAAATTTTTTCTTCGATTCCACTCTTTTTTTCAAGGACAGTAACTTTATGGCCAATTTGAGACAATTGCCAGGCCAAATAAAGACCGATTATTCCTGCTCCAACAATAACAGTGTTCTGAGGTTTGTTTTGGCTCATTTAAGGTTTTTTAACTTTTGAATTTAATCCCGTCCTTCGCGAAACGGGGGCGGGGAAGCCTGTGGACTTGGGGGGAACTCGAACCCCCGATTCCGCACCAGAACAAGTTCGGTACGAGGCAACCTCTTCTTAAATTTCTATGGACCCACGGGGAATTGAACCCCGGACTCGTCCATGCCATGGACGCGTGTTACCCCTATACCATGGGCCCATGTGTCCCCGAAAGGAGTCCGAACTTAGGCCTTGCGCTAGAGCCAAGCTCAGTGCGGGGTAAAAGCCTCTTGCCTGCCGTGCACCATATCTTTATGTCTTCCCGGGAGGAGTTCTCACCCCGTCCTTTTTATGCCCTCGGGAGGAATCGAACCTCCATTAGCGGCTTAGGAGTCCGCGGTTCTAATCCGTTGAACTACGAGGGCAAAAGTGGCGGGGCGGGCTCCCCAACCTTCTCCTTAGGACGAAGCCGTTCTATTTGCCCCGCACCGAACTTGTTCTGGTGCGGGATCCAATTGAGCTGCGAGGAGATATTGGTGCGGATTGTTCTACTTGCCCCGCACTTAAATGCAAAGCATTTATAGTGTCGGGGTCCGTTGAACCATGGGGGGCAAATTCAAAATTATAATATCAAATTTCTTTCTTGTTGACAAGCTTTCTCTCTGTTATAATTGATGTGTAATGTTAGAAAAATCTCCAATAATTGAAATTGCAAAAAGGATTTGTCCAGCGGTGATTACCATTGTTGTTTCCAAAGACCTGCCAAAAATTGAAGGATTTTTTTTGATGCCTTATGGCGAAGGAGGAGTTATTATGCCGAAAATACAGAAAGGCAGGAAAGAAAGAACAAAAATTGGCGGGGGATCTGGTTTTGTCATTTCTTCTGATGGCCTTGTTTTAACTTCCCAGCATGTAGTTTCTGACCCCGAAGCTGAATATACCGTTGTTTTGGAACCGACCAAGAAATATTCAGCCAAGATTTTGGCTCGTGATCCAATTAACGACATTGCCATTTTAAAAATAAAGGCTAAAGAACTTCCTTGCTTGGAGCTTGGCGATTCAGGTAAAATTGAGCTCGGCCAGACAGTGGTAGCGGTAGGAAATGCCTTGGGAGAATTCCACGATACTATAAGCACCGGCATTGTTTCTGGTTTAAGCAGATATATTACAGCTTTTAGCGGTTTAGCTTCTCAGGCCGAAAGTTTGAGAGGATTAATCCAGACAGATGCTGCCATTAATCCTGGGAACTCAGGGGGACCTTTGGTTGATATTGAAGGAAAAGTTATTGGTATAAACACTGCCATGATTATGGGAGCCCAGAATATTGGCTTTGCTATTCCTATTAATTGTGCTAAAAAAGACTTAGAAGAAGTTAAAAAATACGGAAAAATTATAATTCCATTTTTAGGAGTAAGATACATTATTTTAAGTAAAGAAATTTCTAAAAAAAATAAGCTGCCGGTAGATTATGGAGCCTTTGTAATGCGAGAAACTTTAGGGGAATCGCCAATAGTCAAAGGGTCTTCGGCCGATAAAGCCGGCATTCAGGAATTTGATATAATTTTGGAAATGGGAAATGAGAAAATCACAATGAAAACCCCCTTGTCAGGCATTCTACAGAAATCCAAAATAGGAGATGAAATAAATTTAAAAGTTTTAAGAAAAGGAAAAACAATAGCCATAAAGGTAAGGCTGGAAGAGAAAAAATAAAGGAATAAAAATTAAAATCTTAAAAACTCGTCTAGATGGCGGGTTTTTTGATTCGGTCAATCAGGCCAGATTATTTGTCCGTCCGACTTGTCCGCCGAAAGTTTACCCCGCTAGAAAGCCCCACCCCTTGGGGTGGGAATGAATATAATCCCGCCACCTTGTTTTAAGAAAGGGCGGGGTTTAAAGTCCCCCTTTCTAACGGGGTTTACTGAAGGTGGAAGTCTTGACGAAGGAGGACTTGTTCTTCCTTTAATACTAGGCTTGCCATTCCGTAGCCTTGGCTGAGGATGGGTCAGGTAATGGACGCAGCATTCAGAACCGTGGATTGGGTTAAGATTAGGGAAAGTCTTAGAGATTTGGAGCCTCTTATGGGTATTTATCTGACTCCTTTGGCTGGACGGCGTTAGGACCTTGTTTTAGTCTAAAAACCTATTGAGATAAAGGTTTTTTCTCTATTATTTTCCCTGTTTTTGCATCAACTAATACTTTAAATGGTGGTGGTCCCTCAGCAAACGATACGGCTCTTGCCCAAAAAGAGCTTGAGCTTTCCCAGTATTCAAAAAAGATATTATAACCTTTTAATTCGGGGTTTTCATATATTAGAGATGTAAAGGGTTTTACGATAAGGTCACCCTTCTCATCTGCAATAACTAAAGTTAAATTATCACTTCCTCGAAGTTCTATTACAATATATTTTTTCTCACCAACTCCAGCAGATATAAATGGAGAATTACGAATATCAGAACCGACGATATCAATAATTTTAATCGCTGAATCCCAGGTTAGATTCCCGTCTGTTAAATAAATGGCTATCTGACCGTTTTCATCAAAAGTATTATAAACAAATATCTTTTTCTCAATTCTATTTGAGTCATAAAAAGAGACTAATTTTTCTATCTTTTCAGAATCAAATTTTTCTTCTATGGTTTTGTCAATAAACTTAAAAGCAGAAAGCATTTGGTCGAAAAGTTTTCTTGGAACAGTATCTTCTGGATTTTCCAAAGACCCAGCTAAATGTCGCTGAAGATGATATAAAATATTTCCATTCTTAAATACAGCATTATCCCCGCCACCACTTACGCCCCACCAATAAAATATTGTTGCATCTGAACCAGCTATTATTTTATGTTCTATTTTTGAAGTCACCTCATTTTGAACACCAGAAACAATTTCCTCATCGCCTTTTTGCGATAATTGAATCGGGGAAAAATTATCCTCTATCCAGTCTTTAACTGAAAGGTCAGTTTCATAAATTGAAATATTAATAAAAGGGTGGTTTGCTTGATAATTTTCCCATTTTTTGGATTCAAAAGTAATTTGTTTTTTATCGTCATACTCAACGAAGTAAAAATCAGAAGGATATTTCACCTCAAAGCCATATTCTTCATTTCTGTAAGTTTTCCAATTGACGGTTTCGTCTTCTGGCGGTTTTACCTCTGGCAGTTTTAATTCCAATTCAGCTAATTTAACTTCCAGCTCCTTTATCCAGGAATAGTAATAACCCAAAATCCCACCACCAACAATAACAGCCAGAACAATAACAATTAAGATGTATGTTAAGTTAGTTTTACCTTGAGTAATGAAAGGCATTAAATCATTATACCTCCTTCCCTACAAAACAAAAACCCCGTCAATTAAGGCGGGGCAGGCAGGCTTGCCATTCCGTAGCCTTGGCTGAGGATGGGTCAGGTAATGGACGCATTCAGAACCGTGGATTGGGTTAAGATTAGGGAAAGTCTTAGAGATTTGGAGCCTCTTATGGGTATTTATCTGACTCCTTTGGCTGGACGGCGTTAGGAGCTATTTTACTCTAAAAACCTAAAATCAATCAGAGGGAGAAATAGTAGTAAGTATTTTTTCATAGATACTGTCTAATTCCGGAGAAAGATTAGTTTGTCTAATCTGTAGGATTCCATCTCTTTGGTGGGTTTCGAATACAAATATTTTTTCTATCTTTGTGCCCAAAAATATTCCAAAGAATTCTCTCCCTTTCACATTATTTATTGTGCGTTCTTTCTCATACTCAAGTTCCGTAAATGAATTGCGAACTCCTTTTAGGCAGTCATCGTAATCTGTTCCGCATACGCGCGCGCGTTCCGTGCTATACCATCCTCCAGATCCAATAAACAAATCGTTTGAATAAGAACCATTCATACATACGGGATATCCCTCTGTTGGCCCACAAGGATAAGGCGAGGGGGGATACTTTATGTTCCAACCAAAGATTTCCACTGTCTCCCAATTGGCGGTTTCGTCTTCAATAATTCCTTCTGGTGGTTTTACTTCTGGGGGTGTAATTTCCTGTTTTGGCATCCACAAATACTGATAACCCAAAATTCCTCCACCAACAATAATAGCCAGAATAATAACAATTAAGATATAAGTTAAATTAGTTTTACCTTGGGTAATGAATGGCATATATTTATTTTTTAGTTAGTTTATTATCTTTCCTCATTATACCTCCTTCCCTTCAAAACAAAAACCCCGCCAATTAAGGCGGGGAATAGCCTGGGTGGCTAAGCGGATTTGAACCGCCTCTAGCAATGCCACAGATTGCTGTGCTGCCGTTACACCATAGCCACCATAAAATATTTCTCACCTTGCATCACAATTTGTGCCCTCAGGAGGAATCGAACCCCCATTGCAGACTTAGAAGGTCCGTGTTCTATCCGTTGAACTATGAGGGCAGTATTCGAACCCTAATATTATAACTGAAATAATTCATTCGGTCAACGTTCTTCTTCGATAATGATTATTTTTGTAAACGGATCGGGGTATTTTTTTGTTTCGGTTTCTTCAAATTTTTTCTGTTTGTCTCTAGATTTCTCTAAAATTTTTTGGAAAAGTCCTTCATCAAATTGAAGAGAACTTTCTATTATTTCTGGCTGAGCCTTTTCCACTAAAAAAATATATTTATAAAACAAGAAAGCGCCAAAAACTAAAAACACAACTAAAAGTCCTAAAAAAGTCAAAAAGACCTTTTCTCCTAAAATTCGGAGCAATTTTCCAAAAACAACCTTTATTTTATCAAATCTTATTTTTTTTATTTTCATTTAACTAAAACAATTAATTCCAAATTAGCCGTAATGTTGTCCGATGACTCTTGGGCGATTTTCCTTACATTTAAATTAGTGATTTCGATTAAATAAGGACTATTTTCTAATTTATCAATCAATTTTAAAAGGTTAGAAAAAGAACCAGAGAATAAGATATTAAAAGAGAGGGCAGGTTCTGGTTCCGTTATTTCTTTGGTTAAAGAAATTTTTATTGAAGATTGAGAGTTAAGAATAGATTTTTCCAGGAAATCCATAAATTCAATTGGTAAGGTCGAATCAACAAAAAAATTATTAATTTTTTCTAAATTTTGCTGATGGGTTTTATATTTTTCCCGGAAATTTTCCAGGTTCTTTCTTCTTTGCTCAAATGAAATTAAATCTTTTTTCTGCAAAATTAATGCTTGGGAGCTTTTACTAATTTCTTGCAAAAGAAATAAAATTAATATTAAAACTAAAATTACAACAATAATTCCGGAAATATAAATTTTTTTATTTGAAATTTTCATTGCCCGAAATCAATTTTAACTCCGGCAAAATCTATATCAACGGGTTCAATCCAGTTTGAAGGAGGAAAATATATTGCTTGGAATTCTTCTTTTTGTTCAAGATTCTTTTTAAACTGGACTAATAAATCCCGCGAAGGAGAGAAACCGGCCAAAATGATTTGTGAGGAGGTTTTAGAATAAAAGAGGTCGGTAAGATATATTTCTTTAGGAACAGCTTGGATTAATTTTTCTAAAATATTTTCCAAACCGTATTTCTGCTCATAGAAATCGTTTATTTTTGCAAGTTTTTGATTAGAATTATCGATTTTTTCTTCAATAATCCGGGCCTCAGAATCTTCGCCCTTTTCTTTTATTGATTCCAGGACATTTTTTTGAAGATCAATTTGGATTAAAAGATATACTTTCAAAAAACCCAAGATTATTATTAAACAAAGTAGAGAGAGTAAAACGATAAGACCCAAGGTTATGGCCAACCTTTTTATCTCTTCGGCTAAAAGTTCTTTTCTCTCTTCTGGCGGTAAAAGATTTATCATATACCACTAATGAATATAACGAATTTTGCGCTCTTAATTGCGAAGCAATTACAAGGAGTGGAGCGACTGGTTTGCATTATCACGAATAAATAATTAGTGAGTATTCGTAGGAAATTAGTGTTTTATTGGTGGATGTTTATTCCCCTCAGGGCCAAGCCCAAAGCAGTCGTAAAAGTCAACGATTTTTTATAAGATAATTCAGGAATTTCCTTTAAAGGAGTTTTTAGAATATTTGTCCAGGGGTTACCTAATTCTGCCGGCATTTTTAGAGCCAAAGAGAGAAATTCTGGCAACCCCTTGAGATTGGCTCCTCCTCCACAAAGCAAAATTTTATTGATTTCCCCACTATCAGGTGCTAAATGTTCGTGGCGAATATGGGTTGGATAATAATCGAGACATTGCTTTATTTCTTTAACTAAATTAGTTAAAAGAGGAGCTATGATGTTTGACACTTTGCCTGAGATAATTTTCCTTTCGGTGCCATCTTTAATTTTTAACTGGTATTCTTTTTCTAACCCAAATTTTATCTTCAACATCTCCGCCTCTCGAAAAGAAATATCTAGTCCACGAGAAATAGCTTTTGCGAATTCCCGAGAAGAAATAGGGATCGCGCGGGTAAATCTTAAAGAATAACCAGAGAAAATCATTAAGCTTGTTTTGTCGGCGCCAAAATCAATTAATAGAAGCGGACGAGGACTAAACTCATTTTTTATTAAAGCCCGGGCAATAGATAAAGATTCAATCTCTAAGGCCTGAGGCCGAAGGCCCGCTTTTTGAAGACAAGAAACATAAGAAGCAACAGTTTTTTTCGGCAGAACAGCGATTAAAACATCGGAATGGTTAAGATGATTATAAACCGGCCGGACGACCTGGAAGTCCAAATAAACCTCTTCAATTGATAAGGGAATATAATTTTCTGCTTCAAAATAAATAGCTTTTTTTAACTCTTCAGCTTTCATTTTGGGCATTTGGATGACTTCTAAAAATGCTTCTTCTTCCGGCAGAGAGGCTACTACATAATTTGTTTTTATCTTTTCTCCTTTCACCTCAATCAAAGCTTTTTTAATCATTTCAATTAAAGCTTCTTCGTCTTGTATCTCTCCTTTTTTGATTATTCCTGGAGTAATTTCCGTTTCTCCAAAAGAAGCCAAAGATAAAAATTTGTCCTTCTTCTTTAGCTTAACTATCTTCAAAGAGGAGTCAGATACATCTAAACCAAACGCCTCTGGTTTTAAAGTAAGAAATTCTAACATTCTTGATTAACTTTAGCTATCTATTACATTCTAGCATTTTAATATTCAACTAAGAACCTAAAAACTAGAGGTTATTTATTCAGTTTCCTGCCAGCGTTGAACCTCCCAGGCTGCTCCGGGTCCAGCTGAAAATTGAGCGTCAACTAACCCTTGTTCATACTGGATCATTGCATTTTCCTTTAATTGAACTTTATAACCAACTATTTCAGAGATAATTACTCCATTATGAAGATAAATCAGACCATCTGTCGCATAAAATATGGCCCCGGTTGCGTTATTATGTATATCCATTGCCGCATTATGATGGGTGCAGGTCGATGTTTCTTCTCCCTGACAATCAGATGTCGTTAAAAGCATAAGATAGCTTCCAGGCTGCCCAGACCCTTGAAAAATTTTATTGTTTTTAACATGAATCCAACCATCAGAAATTACAATACAACTCAGTTCTTCATAAGAGGTAGAGCATTTCATACCCGACTCAAGACTGGCACCACCTTCAATATCAATATTGCCTTGAACATAAACTGTACCCGTAATCTCTAAAAGCTGGCGATTGGTTAAATTAAGATTGCCGGTGATTGTTACTGGGCCCAAACTTGAAGTGCCAGGAGGTGGACTATAATCGCCTTCGATAAGACAGGGGGGGGTAGGAGGTTGTTGGCCGCATCCAGCTTCATCTTTCCATTCCTGAATGTTAGCATCGGAAACGGGCATGTCACCGACCGCCGGATCTGGAGAATCAGGATGAGCAGTACCCGGGCTTCCAGAATAATTATTTAACCAGTCAAGCGAACTTTGATCAATGAATTGATAATAAGCATCGCCCTGTATCTCGCTATTTAAAATAGTATTGGCATAAGCATTCCCATAAATTCTTACTTCCTCAATAGAGGTAATAATACCCCCAAGCCAAATTTTGATATTGAGGTCACCGGTTATTTGAGTCCAACTTGGATTATCATCGTTCCAATCAGGACTATATTTAGCCACCCCATTACCATATCCTTCATTTTGATCCTTACACCAAATCCAGTATTTATTACTATCGGCTTTTGTATCTACTATTAACCAATAAAAAGTATTGGCGGTTAAAAGAGGAGGGTTAGGAATGGCGACATTAATCCAGCCATAAGTGTCAGTTACTTTAGAAGCATCTAAAGTGGCGGACGTTAAAACTGTTGTACTGGGTGAACCGTTATCGTCAGTTAGAATTCTAAGAGTCCGATTCTTTGGATTCCCGTTTTTTTCCAGATAAAGGCTGACTTGAACTAAGCGTTCGGTTTTGTTGGTTTTGAAGCTTTGAGCTAAATCTAATACTGGTGAACTTTGACCAAAAACTTGGTCATTGTTACAAACGGCCCACTGCTGGTTAAGATCCGTGCCCGAAGCTACAAAAACATCGCCAGTGATTGTGGCACCAGGATCACCATCAATGTTGCCATTAGAGTAAACATTGCCAATCACGCCACCAATACCCTCAATCCGACTATTATTTTCCATTTTTAGTCCTCCTTCGCCAATCTGAGCACCGTAATAAAAAGCAGGGGTGGTTGTATTAAGTTTGAGTACAGTAGTTATAGTCCGTAAAATATTATTAAGATTACCCTGAGAAGTGACTGTTTTTTGAGTTGGGCTACCAGAAATATTAATATCCGCACTTGCTCCATTAATACTCAAAGTATTGTCAGCAACATAAAGCTTGCCTTTCTGAATTCTTAAAAGACTGTCTTCTATTCCAGCTTCAGCTGCATAATAAGCTTGGTTTGATTTGGTAATATTGGCAGAAATTATTTGTTGCCCTAGAGTTAGAATGGCAACGCTTATTCCAATGGCAAAAATTAGAGCCAGAATTATAATGGTAAAAAATAGGGCAGCAAAACCTTCTTGACGAGTTAATTGATTCATTGTTGATATTGCCGAAGAGAGGCGGCTGATTTTAAATTAACTGAAGCCTGATATTCTGTTCGACCACTTGAATCCTTATAATTGATTATCAAATCAATCTGAACCGAAGGAATTTGATTTGTAATAATTTGGCGAAACACCAAGTTTGTGATTTCTACTCTTTCTGAGGTTAAAACAATAGGATCTTGCGACTCTTTTTTAAAACAAAGATGAGTACCGCAGATATAAAAATCTATATAAGTTGAGTTTTCTCCGGTTGGTAAATGATTGCTTGTTTTTAGAGAAAGTTGGCCGGGATGAGCATTAAAGATACTAGTCGGTTCATAAATATTTTCTGCTTCTTTGACTTCGTAAACTATTACTTCCATAACTCTTCTGGCATTGTCTAAAGTTTCTCTCATGACCCGTGTTTTTATATTGATTTCGATCGCCCAAATTAAAAAAGAAAAAATAACAACAATCACGGTTGCCAAAATAGCAATATAAACCAAAACTTCTATTAGCGTAAAACTTTTTTGTTGGCTACGGTTCATTATTATCATCGCCAATTGGTAAGATAAGTAGTAATCTCTACATTTTTATCTTGCCAAGAAACAGTTACTGTTATTTTCCTTGTTTCGGGATCATCTGTTCCTCCGCTCTCGACAATGTTATCGTTAGCATCCCTGTCTACACTTTCAAAAATAACCTTACGTAAAAATCCATTGATTATTTCTTCTCCTAAAGCCAATGTCCACTGTGGGGGGGTGTCCCCGATTTGTTCTTGGTGGTAAGCAACTTCGGTAGTTAAAGTTCCAAGTCCGTCCACGTTCCACGTAGTTCCATCTCTAAAATTGCGAACAGCCTCGATTGTTTCTTGGGCTAAGAAATTAGCCAGAGTAGTTTCTTTAATTGAATGAGAAGTTTTTAGAGAAAAAACCAATATACCAAAAATTCCGATAAAGGATATTAACAAAACAGCAATAGCTACTAAAATTTCTATTACAGAAATTCCTTTTTGATTATTGATGGTTGTTGACATAGATTAAAGTTTTATTGTATTTCTTTGGTTCCTCCATATGGCCCTTCGGTTACCGAATCATTGACGTCAGCTAAATAGTGAGCAATCTCCTTATCTACTCCGCCCTCTACGATATAGATTATGACTTCTTGGTTAGTTCTCCCTTGATTACGATCACGATGGATACAAAGATTAAAAGTATCAAGAGAGTGGGTATGAACTTGGAATGTTTGATCAATCCCATCGACAATAAATATTCCTGCCCAATCAAATTCTGTTTTATCAGCATTGAAATAATCAGCCATATCAACTTGTTCTGTCTGAGGAATATCGGGAAAATAAAACTTTAACAAGGTTGCACTTTGAATACTCCATCCCAAATCAAAATGAACGTGGCGAGAATCTTTTATTCTTGCTGCATCAGAAGGAGTAGAGGGACTTGTTAGTCCAACTTGGCCAGAGTTTTCAATATAGACGGTCTTTGTTTTTGTTGGATTATCTTTCAGTCTTATAATTAGAGATCCGAATTGAGAAGTTGTTCCTGAAATTCGATCGAAAATTATTTCTGACTCGCCTCCATTTAAACTTATATCGGATATTTCAACGGATTTTGGCAATTTATGAATTTTATCAAATGAGCTGTTTCTTGAGGCATAATCATTTCCTTTAAATAAGGTGTACTGATGAGGAGAAGTAGTTTGATCGAAATAGACTCCGTACTGGCTGGCTCCTTCAGAGGCCAAGGTCTTATTTTGAGCTATTCTTAAAGTATTAATAATTTCTTCGGTGGAATTATTTAGATCTAATTCATTTTGGAAGGAACGATAAGCAGGGAGAGCCAAAACCATCAGAATAACCATAATTCCAATAATTACCAATACTTCAATTAAAGTAAAACTTTTCATCATTAAAGCCAAGAAATATTTATCCTTAAAGCTTTTATTGTATTGCTCCCAACATGCTGTACATAGGTTGAATCATTGAGATGGCAAAAAAACCAACTGCTCCACCAACTAGAAGCATTAATAATGGTTCCATTATTGCCGAAAGGTTTTTGGTATGATTCGTTACTTCTTCTTCATAAAAATCAGCCAACTTGGCTAAGATTTCTGACGTCTGGCCTGTTTCTTCCCCGATCTCAATCATCTGAATAACCATCGGAGGATAAAGATCTTGATAGGGCGTTAAAGCCAAAGAAAGTTTTTCTCCTTTCTGAATCTTTTCTATCGCACTGATCATTGCTTCTTTAAAATAAATATTCCCTAAAGATCCAGAAACAATCCTTAAGGCTCTAACAAGAGGAATACCAGAGACAATAAGAGAACTTAGGGTTCTCAAAGTTTGAGCTGAATTGGTCTTTTTAATGATCGGAGAAATAATAGGAATTTTTAAGGTTATACTATCCAAAATCTTTTTTCCTCTCTTTGTTTTCAAAGCGTTTTTAAGAAGAAAAAATAAAACAAAAACTATAATTAAGAATAAATACCATTTTGTAGCTAAAAATTCTCCAAGACCAATTACAAAACGAGTAGTAAGAGGAAGATCAATCTCTAGCTCTCTAAAAGTTTCTGCTAGTTTAGGTATAACCATAATAAGCATCAAGACTCCAATACCTACCATGGCAAAAATAATTACGGCAGGATAAACCATTGCCCCTATTATCTTTGATCTTAAGTCGTGCTCTTTTTCCATTTGGTAAGCCAAATTTTTTAGAACATTTTCCAGAGTGCCGGATTCCTCTCCAGCTTTAATCATACTGACAAAAAGCTCAGAGAAAATTTCAGGATATTTTTTTAAGCTTTCAGACAAGCTTTTTCCCTTATTTACTGCTTCTAAAATTTCAGCAAGAGCTTTTTTGAATTTTGGATTTTTACTTTGAGTTGATAAAATTGACAAACTTCGAGGAAGAGAAACGCCGGCCGAAACCATTACCCGAAGATTTCTGGTAAACATCATTTTTTCGGTCAGAGAAACCTTCCCAAAAAAAGACAGAGATATTTCAAATTTATTTTTTTTATCCTTAATTTCAAGTTCGGCTTCGGCTCTAATCAAAACATATCCTTCTTGGTGAAGGATTTTTGACAGCTCTTTTTTGGTTCCAGCTTCTAGAGTTCCTGTCTCGATCTCTCCTTTAAAAGATTTTGCGGTATAAAAATATTGAGGCAAATGAAAAAATAATTATTAAAAAATAGTTATCAGGAAATGATTACCCTTAAAACTTCCTCAATTGAAGTGATTCCCTGGGAGGTCTTTAAAAATCCATCTTCAACCATTGTTCTCATGCCTTCTTTTTGGGCCTGTTCTTGAATTTTGTCGGCACTTGTTCTTCTGATAATAAGCTCTTTAATTGATTCAGTGGCCAGCAAGACTTCATAAATTCCAATTCTTCCTTTATATCCTTCTGGGCAGTTCTTTGAGGGTTTTGGACGGTAGAATTCAATATTGGGCCAATCATCTTTCTTCTTAACAATTTTCTCTTTTTTGATAATTTCTAAAATTCTATTTAAATCGCAATTTTTTTCTAAATTTTTAATCTCTGTCTTTCCAAGTTTATATTTTAACTTTTCTGGGCATAATTTTCTGACCAATCTTTGGGCTAAAATAACATTTAAAGTTGAAGAAATCAGAAAGGGTTCAGCCCCCATATCAATTAGGCGGGGGATGGCGCCAGCTGCTGTATTGGTGTGGATGGTAGATAAAACCAAATGACCCGTTAAGGCAGCATTGATTGCCAACGAAGCTGTTTCTTTATCTCGAATTTCTCCGATCATTAAAATGTCTGGATCTTGTCTGACCAAAGCCCGCAGGCCGGAAGCGAAAGTAAGCCCGATTTTAGGGTTGACCTGAGTTTGATTGATTCTGGGCATTCGGTATTCAATCGGATCTTCAATAGTAGCAATATTTACATCAGGAGTATTGAGAATTTCTAACATTGAGTAAAGAGTAGTTGTTTTTCCAGAGCCCGTGGGCCCCGTGACCAATATCATTCCGACCGGTTTTCTTAAATTATCTTGAATTTTTTCCAAAGCTTCTCCCCGTAAGCCCAATCCCTCTAAGGTGAAAGCCTTGGCAGTTTCAGACAATAATCTCATCACAATTTTTTCACCGTTAAAGACCGGTAAAATCGAAACCCTAATAGAATATTTATAATCTTCTGTTTCGGCCTTAAATCTTCCGTCTTGGGGCAAACGATGTTCATCGAGCTTTAAATTGGAAAGAACTTTAATTCTGGCCACAATCCCAGATCGTACAACTTTTGGCAAGGTCATAGCGTCTCTTAAGATTCCATCAATTCTATAACGGACGATTACTTCTTTTTCTGTTGGTTCAATATGAATATCAGAAGCTCTTTGCAAAATCGCGTGTTTTAACAGAGTTTCGACAATTCGAATTATTGGTAATTCTTCAGCCGCTTTTAGGAGTTCGGCTTTTTCTTCAACTACCTTTCTTTCTTTAATTGATTTAATTCCCTTTGTTTCTCTTTTAATAATTTCTCCAAATTCAGCCTCTAAAGTCTTTTGATATTGAGATAAAACATTTTTGATGCCTTCCGGAGTAGTTAATCGTGGCAATATTTTTAAATTAGATTTTTTTCTAATAAACTCAATAGTTCTTAAATCTTCTGGATCAAGCATAGCCACTTCTAAGTTTTGTTCCTTTTTTCTGAAAGCAACGATATTATGAGATTTAGCAATTGGCTCAGGAATAATTTTTAAAATTTCTGGTGAAACCTTCTCTTTTTCTAAATTGATGAAAGGGATACCTAAAATATAAGCTTCAAGCTTTATTAATTCTTCCTGAGTGATTGTTCCCTCAGAAACCAAAACGTCGCCAACTTTTTGGTTAGTTTTTTGAGCCTTTTTTTGAGCCTGACTAAATTTAGCTTCGGTCACTAAACCCGAATCCAAGAGAAAGGCTTTTAACCGTTTTGGTTCAATTTTCATTGTTCAATAAACAGAAAATAGTAAATAAAAAAAACATAATTCTTTGAGCTCCGTTTCTTATTCGTCGAGGATTTTCTTAATTTTTTTTACTATTTCTTCTAAACTGTAATTTTCCTTTACTAAATACGTAGTAGCTCCCAATTCAAGAGCTTTTTCAATATCTTCCATGTCTTCCAAATTAGTCAAAACAATAACTGGAATTTGTTTAGTTTGATGATCTTTAGCTAATTGTTGAAGTACCTCAAAACCATGAAGCTTGGGTAAGATTAGGTCTAACAGAATTAAGTCGGGCTTTTGATTTTTAGCTAATTCTAATCCGACTTCTCCGTCTAAGGCCGAGATCATTTGGTAGCCCTCTTGTTTTAAAATCTCGCCCAAAGTTTTTTGAAGGGCTGATTCATCTTCGATAAATAGAATACGCTTCATTGCTACATTGTTTCATTGTTTCATTGTTAAATTGATTTTAAATGTCTCAATATAACAATTTAGCAATTTAACAGTTTAACAATTTATTTTACTGGGAGGGTAAACCAGAAGGTGGTTCCTTTACCCTCTTTTGATTTGAAACCCATTTTGCCTCCCGCTTGATCAATAATTGATTTGGTAATATAGAGGCCTAATCCCGTGCCTTGGGTTCTGTATCTTAAAATATTTCGAGCTCTAAAAAATTTTTGGAAAATGTATTTTTTGTCCCGGACAGGAATTCCCACTCCATTGTCTTTTACCTCAAAATAGATATTGTTTTCCCGTCTTTTAAGATTGATCTCAACCGTTCCTTTGTCTTTTACATAACGAATAGCATTATCTATAAGATTCTCAATAATTAATTTTAGTTGAGAAGGGTCAATGAAAATTTTTGGTAAATTTTCTTCGATGTCTAATTGTATCTCTACGTTAGAAGCTTTGGCAAAAGGTTTAAGATTAGAAATTAAATTTTTAACCGAATCAACCAAGGAAACTTCTACTTTCTGGGAAGGGAGCCTGCCTTGCTCAATTCGGGAAACAATTAGAAGATCTTTGACTAATTCTCCCATTCGAGCACTGTTTTCTTTTAAGATTCGGAAGTATTCCAGTTGAGGTTCTTCAATTGTTCCCAATCTTCCCGACATTAAAAGCTCAATTGTCCATCTCAAATTGGAAAGAGGAGATCTGAGCTGATGAGAGACAATACTGACAAATTCTGATTTTAAACGACTAGCCTCAGCCAACCTCTCAAAACTTTGGGTAATAGTGAAGGTAACAATTAATAAAAGTGCCGAGAGGACAAGGACGACTAGAATTACAATTTCCGGTTCCTCAACAAACTGAATGCCAACAGCATAGGCGGTCAGAATGATCGCAATGGTAATGATCCCCATGACTAAGAAAATAAATTGAGGATATTGCCAAGGGGGAATGCCATATTTCCGACTTTGTTTAAAGATGTTGAGTTGTTTAAGTCCTCCTAAGTTTTTCTTTAAGAAATTTGGGAGGGTAAGAATTTTCTTGAAATCCATAATTTTATTATATCATATCATAAATTGACCGAAAGGGAATAAGTTGATATAAAGATTATGAACGGGGCATGGTGTAATGGCTAACATTTGCGCTTTGGGAGCGTAAGATTCTGGGTTCGACTCCCAGTGCCCCGAAATTTAGGCGGGTGAAGGAGCGCTTGGCCCGAGCCCGCCCCGCACCAATTTTGCCTTTTCAAGCTACACTTTAGTTTAAATAATTAAGAGAAGCGGAATTAAGCTTTTGAGACACATATTACACGAATAGTGTGGTCCGCCTTCGGCGGACTGGGCTATTCGTCCACCGTGTGTCGTTACTGAATAGATGGCGAAATTGGTGCGGGGTGAGAAATCTCGGCATCCCGAAAGTTGATTTTTAGTGCGGGGCGGGAAGTCCGGGAATTACGACTGAGAATTCCGGTGCGGGTATCGTATAGTGGTATTACCTGGCCCTTCCAAGGCCATGACAGGGGTTCGACTCCCCTTACCCGCTTTTAATAGAAAACGGCTCTAACGAGCCGTTTTCTAATTTTCAATTTTTTCGCATTTAACTATATTTAACACTCGACGTTAAACATGGTTATTTGGCGTATTCAACCACCCGGGTTTCTCTAATTACATTGATTTTAATTTCACCTGGATATCTTAATTCTGACTGTACTTTTTCTGCAATTTCGTGGGCCAATTTTTTGGCTGCAAGATCGTCAATCTCTTCCGGCTTAACAAAAATTCTTATTTCTCTACCGGCTTGCAGGGCCCAGGCTTTTTCAATTCCAGGAAAGGCCAGAGCTGTTGCTTCCAGGTCAGCCAATCTGTTCAGATAGTTCTCAACCGTATCTTTTCTGGCCCCAGGTCTTGCTCCTGAAATTTGGTCAGCCACCTGAACAATTACTGATTCTAAAGTTTCGTAAGGATATTCTTCATGATGGGCCTTCATGGCTGTAATGACTTCTTTCTCCATTTCAAATTTTTCTAAGACTTTAATCCCAATATCTACATGGGAACCCTGGATCTGGTGGTCTATTGCCTTGCCAATATCGTGAAGGAGACCTGCTTTCTTGGCAATTATAGGATCAGCTCCCAATTCTGAAGCTAAAGTTGCAGCTAAGTGGGAGACTTCAATTGAGTGTAAAAGGACATTTTGGCCAAAACTCGTTCTAAAATTTAATCTTCCCAAAAGCTTAATAATTTGGGGAGGAAGGCTAGCAATACCTACCTCATAAAGTGCTTGTTCGCCAGCCTCTTTTATTTTTTTGCTAATCTCTGTTTCTGCTTTCTGAACCTGTTCTTCTATTCTGGCCGGCTGGATTCTGCCGTCAGAAATTAATTTTTCCAAAGCTATTTTCGCAATCTGGCGGCGAATTGGATCAAAGCCTGAAATTACTACTGCTTCCGGGGTATCGTCAACAATAATCTCTACTCCGGTTAATCTCTCCAAGGTCTTGATATTTCTGCCTTCCTTGCCAATGATCCTCCCTTTGATTTCATCAGAAGGAAGAGAAACTGTAGTAGTAGTTAATTCCTGGGTTTGAGAGATAGTGCATCTTTGGATAGTTGTGGCTAATATTTCTTTTGCTTTTTCTTGGAATTTTTCTGTCCCCTCTTTTTCTAATTTTCGCATTCTTTCCAGGATCTCTACTTGATACTCTTCTTCTAAATTTTGAAACAGTTCTTTTTTGGCTTCTTCTTTGGAAAGCTTCGAAACATTTTCCAGTTTTTTTAGGGTTTTTTCCTTGAGATCGTCCAGATTTTCCTTTATCTGTTTTAATTTTTTGACTTTCTGTTCAAATTCTTTCTCTTTTTCTTCCAAAAGAGAAAATTTATTGTCTAAACTGGTTTCTCTCTTCAATGATAGCTGTTCAGATCTTAATAATCCTTTCTGTCTTTCCTCGAAATCTCTTCTAGTTTTTCCTAAAAACCGGGAGGCTTTTTCCTTAGCTTCGGTTAAGATTGATTGAGCCTCATCTCTGGTTTTAGCAATTTTTTTCTGGAGTCTTTCCTCTAAAGTGCCTGCTTGTTTTCTGGCGATGGACTGCCGGGCATAATAACCCAAAACTGAACCCATGACCAAGGTTAATATCCCTACAATAAGTAGAACAAATTGATTCATATTTCAAGATAGAAATTTGGCTGTTTTTCATTAAATAAAATCACCAATAAAGACCACTAATAGAACACTAATTCAACATAAATACTCACTAATAACGTCTTCGTGATAATTAGTGAGAAGATTCGTGATATTATTCGTGGACCAAAATTCCATAATTAATTAACTTTACTGATTTAAGTTTAGCAAATATTTTTAGAGATGTCAAAAACCATCTTAAAAGAGGGTTTGTATGCGATAATCAGACATTTACAGTATAAAACTCGTCACAATAAAGCTGTCAGAGGACGGGCCTCTGTAAGTTCTACTATTCTTTCAGAAAACAAAGCCCACCCAAAAGGGCGGGCTTTGTTTTAATTATTAGGGAGATTAAGCCTGGAAAAAACTAAAAATGGAAGCCCAGAATTTTTCCAATAAGCCGGTGGGGGAAATTTCCCTCCATTCAGGAAGAGGGGAGCCGGTAGTCAAAGTCTGTTGAATCGAGCAACTACCGTCACTATCTACCGCTATTAACTCTACTATATAATCTCCAGACACTGAGTAAGAATGAGTTGGATTTTGTTCGATTGAATCTGTCCCCCCATCACCGTCAAAATCCCACTCCCAGCCTGGACTTGTACCATAA